>CAKZPK010000332.1 GCA_937139035.1 uncultured Crocinitomix sp.
ATCAAGTCAAGAATAACGCTTGCCTCTAAACTCCCGTCTACATACTGCCATTGCTCTGTTTCAAAATGTTTGCGTTGTGCAAGTACTTTCGTTTGGAAATCAACAAAGGTTTGAGGACTGAGTTCAGCGTTAAATCCGCATTCATAGTCTGTGAATTCGCCTTTTCGTTCTAGGGCTTTTTCAATGGGAACTTCTATACAAATGACCTGATCTACCTTAGGAAAGCTATTCATTATTTCCTTTACAAAATTCAAATCTGCACCAAGTGCCAGTTCAGGACCAAAATACTTAAAATAATAACCATCAATAAAAATGGTATCAGCCTTTGATTGCATTGCTTTTTCTAAACCATACCGAACTGCATGCGCTAGGAATAATACACGAGAATTTGGTGTTAAAGAACGCATATATTCATAAACATGCGCTTTAGATTTAAAGAGTTGTTGATTGGCACCAAAGCTTTGCCAAACATTTGCAATAATACTATTGGGTACCTTTTTAGCTAAAGATTCAATTAGTGTGGTTTTTCCAGCACCATCAATTCCCGTTATAACGATTAGTTTCTGCATTATTGAATGTTTTGCACCACTGCTTCAATCTTTCTGGGATCAATTCCCTTTTTTCGAAGATAATCAAAATAAGAATCCTTTTTAATGAAGTAGTTTTTTAGCGAAAGAATTAAATCAAAAAACAGTTTGATAAAGAGTAAGAAAGTAAATTTCCATCCAATTTCTTGCGCTATTAAGGAAAAAATATAATACGGCGCCTTTATCCAACTCGTAAACTTTTTCCAAATTGATTTTTGATCAGATGCATCATTCAACTTTAGGTTAGTAGTTGATTTAGAAAAATAAATCAACTTTAAAACTCGGAGGTAATAATGCAGGCGTTTGTGAAACTTAGGAAAAAGGTTAAAATAAATGACTTGCTTTTCAATATCCTGAAAATAGTCGTTATATGAATCTTGATAATCACCCGTGCGTTGATGTATGGCTAACCTTTTTTCTAATCTTGATTTTAGAAAACCACTTATTGCTTGCTCCTTTTGCACCGAAAATTGAGCCGTGCAAAGATTAGAAATAGTTAATGCGAAATTAGATTTAGGTTCACACTTTACCTTTTTACAAATTGTCGCGTATTTGTCATAATTCACAGGTATGTTCGAAGCCAAATTATAAAGATCCATACAGTCACGAATCCCACATTTATAAACACCTAAATGCAATACTAAATGCAAAAGATTGTATTCAGGTGAAAGTGCCTTAACTGCTAACCCGTAAAAGTCAAAATTAATGGTGTTCTTCCACAAATCTTCAGCATTAATTGTATATGTGGTAGTTGGTGATTTTAAACCCCATTGAGATCCAACAATGCATGAAAAATCTGGACTGATATAAGACATACCAACATGACTATAGGATGCAGGTTTTTCCTTTTCTCCAGACCATCCATTTCCCAATGGAAGGAATCCTAACTCAAGATAAATGTCCTGAATTTTATCCCAATCTTCTTTCCGAATCAAAATATCAAAATCATTCATTCGTTTATAACCAACGTCCTTATAAACGGCATGCGCCAAATAATTGCCTTTAAGTACAGCTACGTCAATCCCTTCTTCTTGAAAACGCTTTAAAAATACCCGTGCGGTTTTGTTTCGAGCTTCGTTTTGTTGTTTTACTTTTTGATATTCGTCTTCAAATTTTTGTTGCGTTTCAACAGGAAGAGGAAGCTCATTACGTTTCAGCTGAATATAGACCCACGGTGCTATTTTCCATTTTAAGCAATACTCAAAAAAATCTTTATCTAGTCCTTTTTTAAAAAGATTAATTAGCTCAACTAGTATTGATTGTTTAGTCTGTTCTGACCAATGAGAAGTGGATATATCGGTTGCTAGCTTGAAAAATTGCATCTATTTACAAATATACAATTCCCTTTGTCCCGTTAATCTTTATCGAATCGAGATTTCTGCTTGCTGCAATGATACCTTTTACACCAACTATGGACGGAATTCCTAATTCACGACTAATAATTGAAGTATGGCTCAATAAATTTCCACGTTCAGAAACAATTCCGCTCGCTTGACTAAAAACGTTGATCCAACCAGGTTCAAAGAACTTCGCAATAACAATGCATCCATTAAAATCTTGTTGCAAATCAGCCATGGATTCAATAATTTTAACTTTTCCGGATGCAATTCCACTGCAGCAACCAACACCAGAGAGTGTTCCTTGTTCTGTGGTCTGAATTTTTTCTGAAATAGGATGCAATACGTTATTATTTTTAACGAACCTAATAATGTCATCCTCTGGGTCAAATTGTGCATAACGCACCTTCGCTTCCTTAATTAAATCACGGTAATTTTTCGCTGAATCCACACTCATTAATTGAGCAAACGTTAAGTATAGCACATCTCGAGGTGCATCAATTTGTTTGGTCGCAAAAAGGCTATTTCCCATAGCCAAAAAAAGCTGCCGTACAACTGCAAAAGTTTCCGTTCTCATAAAACGGTAGTTTTCGCGAGCCTTCGTTTTTGTCACCGTTTTCTCAATGAGTTTTTCTAAGCGTTTTCTTTTTAAAAGCTGGTATGGATATGCCTCTTTCAATATCCTTTTATAAGCAACAGCTTGTGTTGTTACTTCACTTGGAACATAGTTTTGAATATTCACTTGTAAAGTAGAAATAAAGGCTAATGGATCTTCACGATAAGTAATCGTTTCCATTTTCAACTCTGAACTACTTGCTCTGCATCCGTAAGCTTTAATGTAGTTTTGAATCTTTGAATAAAACGTGGGGTATTCCGTTTTTATTTGCTGATAAACGACCGCTGTAGGTTCTGAATTTAGGAGAGCGAGAAGTTTTTTATTAAGATGAATTTCTTTTAATAAATTCTGAAATTCTCGAACAATTTCAACCGAGACAACAGAGCCATCTTGCATTAAAATATCGTTCAAAAAATTTGGATGTTTTTCACTAATAGTAGTTCTTGCAATTTTCTTTTTCAGTCGGTTATAATAAATCATAGCATAAAAACCTGTTGACATTGGGGCAAACCACTGTCCTTCTAGTTGGGTTTCTATCGCTTTATAAGCTATAATCAATTCCTGATGACTCAGTTGAGCAAGGTTTTTAAGGACTGGTGCATTAATTATAGCTTGAGTCGCCGTTTGATATTCGGCATCATATCTTGAAATTCGTTGCATCATTAAAAAGGTACGGATACCAATTGCGGTGCGCTCAAAAAATGAATGGCGTAAGTTGGGTTTTGGAAAAGGAAGTGGATTCATACCCCAAATAGTAGGCAATTGCGCACTGATTTTTTTTCCAAAAGGCATTTGATAAATTATTGCTTGCCAAGCCGTAACATTATAATAAAGTCGCCCATTAATTTCACCAGACATTTGGCTTATATATGCTTTGTTTTGTGCTAAAATACGCTTGGCATAACCAATTGCTTTATCAACACCGTGGTAGGCAAATTCAAGCGTACGGGTATTGTATGATGCGCTCAAAGGAAGTGTAATGTCAGGGTAGCTCGTTTCTGCAGCTGTTTTGTCCCAAACGGTATAGTTTTCTAACTGAGGTCGATTAGTAATTGGGCGAACCTGCAACCAATAAATTTTATTTTGATAAAGGACAAATTCAATATCCAATGGATATTCTGATTTTTGTTCTGCAGAGGTTGCTGCTTCAACAACACTACTTAGAGATTTTTCTATGTTAGCTCGAATTTCATTTCCCAATTCTTGGTTTTCATCAGCTCCATAGGTGGCGTCTAAATCACCAAAAATTAGTGTTTCGCCTTTCGTAGTGATCCTCAACCCTTCTACTTCTCCATTTACAAGTTTATTTCCTAATCCTGGCACAATTTCTATCACTGTCTCATTAGACAAAATATTTGTTGGATCGGCAGTGAATAAAACACCCGCATAAGCTGCAGGAATCATTTCTTGTATTATAATACTATAGGATTGAGTTATGTCTTTGTAATTATCTGTTTTTTGAAAAGAATCAGCCACTTTAAGAATAGCTTCTTCCAATTCTTCATAGCTGACATTTAGTGCCGTGAAATATTGTCCGGCAAAAGATTTATGCTGCCCATCTTCCTGTGCGGCACTAGAACGCACGGCCCATAGTTTAGTGGAATCTATAGCGTAATTATTAGTCCATTCAATTAGTAAATCATTAATTGATTTGGCAGACTCTTCGTGTTTTAAAATGAATTTATGTGACAAAAGATAGAAGGTGGGAGTGGGATAGCCCATTTTAACTAAACTTAAAAGCCCTTTTGCTTTTCCACCAATTTCAGCAGTTAGCGCTAAGTCTTTATCTCCTCTTTTAATGCTCACAGAATTTAAAGATAATTCAATTCGACTCAATTTGGATTAAGGGTTTGATAATTTTGTAAATTAGTGTCTGGTCTGAAATTAAAGCAATGAAAATAATTATTACAGGAGCAACAGGATCTTTTGGAGGAGCAATGTGTCGGTATTTTGCCAAAAAAGGGCACACTGTAATTGGTTTGGGGAAAAGTGTGAAACCGCCTAAACGATTATTAGAGTTTGCAGAATATTTATCCATTGACATTACACAGCCCTTTGAATTACCACCGGCAGATCTTTGCATACACGCAGCTGCCTATTCAGATGACAAAGCGAAGTTCAAAGATTTAAAATCTCCAAATGTAACAGGAGTGTTGAACACTATTAAGGCAGCAAAAAATTGTAGAACGTTTATTTATATATCTTCCTCCTCTGTATACCTGCCAACAGCTGAGAAAATTGGAGAAAACTTGGCAGGCAAACAGAATAATAAACAACTTTCGCCTTATGGTTTGTCAAAATTAAAAGGTGAGGAGATGATTCATGAGAATTATACGGGTGAACGCTGTTTTATATTAAGGGCACGCGCCTTTTATGGACCTGGAGATTCGCAAATATTACCACGCCTTTTAAAACTTTACCGCAACGGAAAATTTAACCGTGTTGGGGCAATGAAAAACCTACAGTCTTTAACGCATTTTGAGAATATGGCGCATGCCATTGAATGTTGCATCAATTCCTCTAAAACAGGAATTAATACGTATAATGTAGCAGACGATCAGTCTTATGTATCTATAGAATTATTGCGTAAAATCATGCACGGCTTTTATGGTGAAAACGTACAAGAGAAGGAAATAAAAATTGGTTTATTAAAATTGCTTGCGTTTTTTAAGATTGGGGGATTTACTCCCTTGTTGATTAAAGCAATGACAGAGAATACGGTATTAGATATATCCAAAATTAAACAGGAATTGAATTACGAACCACAGCGCAGTTTTTTTGAAAGTTTTGATGTGGTTGAAAAATGGGGGAAGTCAGTAGGTGGGGTAGAAAAACTACAAAATCCTGATAAATTTCTTTGCTGGAAGGGTGTTTAGTATCCAAAAAACATTGACTTCTAAAATTTAAATCTTATCTTGTTTAGTCTAACAATCCTAAACTCGTTTGTATGATTTTCAGAAATGATAAAGTGAAGCGTATATTCTCAATTTTTTGCGTTATAATTTTTTGTAATCTAACTGTAGGTTGTAATTATTATCGGGTTAGATCTGGTAAGGTAGGAGAAGATCAAGCATTAAGGACGATCGACCGAAACGACTACAAAACTAATTACTACGTCCTTCACGTTGGAGATGCAATGTGGGAAATTGACAACTTTGATTTGGCACATAAAGTAATTAAAGGAGAATTAGCGGCTTTTGAAGGTGCTCAGTTGAGTATGTATGAGCGAATGCTTGAAGGAAATGGTAAGCGAGTAACTAAAAATGAGACCTCATTTACTTATCAAGTTCATGTTTATGCCGACTCATTTTCAAAGGTTGGAGAAACGATAAGTATTAATGAAGTAGATGTAACCCGAATAGACATTTTTGATATTAATCAAGGTGTGCGTGCAGCATCAATTATTGGTACAACCTTATTGGCAGGTGTTGGTGGATTAGGGCTATTGATCATAGTGGCTTGTGCTACTGCTTGCCCGCATGTTTATGTCTATAATGGTGAAACATATTATTTTAATAATTCATTGTTTACTGGAGCAATTGCACCACAATTAGAGCGTGATGATTATAAGCTAATGCCGGATTATTTTTCAAATTCTGATAAATACCAGTTTTATGTTAAAAATGAAAAAGAGGAAGAACAGTATACTGACCTTTTGGAGTTAATGGTGGTAGAGCATGAAAAGGGGACAGAGGTTTATCCAGATCAAGAAGGTAATATAAATATGGTTAAGAATCCGATTATGCCTGTCTCAATAAAAGATGATGGCGGAAAAGACTTGTCGGAGCTTGTGGGGTATCATGATGGTAGAGCATTTGTTTTTAATAATTCAACGGCAAAGGATTTTTCTAATGTTTATGCCTCTTTTGATATGCCAGAGGATAAGGCAAATGCTAAATTGGTAATGCAAGTTAAAAACACTGAATGGTCGGGTTATGTATATCATGAGTTTACAAAGCTTTTTGGAACCTACTATGATAATTGGGTGGCAAAAAATCAACGTAAAAAATCGCGTGAAGAAATGGAAGCCGATCAAAAAAGACACGGTTTACCTTTGGTTATTTCAGTTAAATCAGGTGATGAATGGGTGGATATTGAAGCTTTAGACTTGGTTGGAAGCATTTCTTATAACGGATTGGCAGTGCAATTGCCGCAAGAACTACTAAAAGGCGATAAGCTTGAAGTTCGTGTGCGTTCTGGGTTTTTATTTTGGAAGTTGGATTATTTAGCCTTGGATTTTTCTGCTAATGATGGATTTGATCTTCATGAATTAAAGCCGAGTATCGCAAACGGTAATCGAGATAAAAACTTTATTGATGAATTAAGTTACGCAGACGAGTCATATATGGATCATCCTTTATATGGAGATTCAACTTATGTTGAGTATCATAACTTGCCTGTTAATTCTAATAAGCAACGTACAATTATTCTTCACAGTAAAGGATATTATATTCCGTTAGCAAAATATGAAACAAAGGTAGAGCGCAAAGAGTTGGCGAAATTCAAAGCAGACGGAGAATTGTCTCGCTTTTCTCAAGAATTGTTCGATATTCAGTTTGGAGAAATGTCATTGACCTTAGAATAATGAAACATTTTCTCCTACTTTTCTTTTTAATTCTTGGGCAATTTGGCTTTGGTCAGGATACGCTTTATTTTAATTCAGGAGAAATTCATGCGGTCAAAATAATTGAGTTTGATGAGCAT
>CAKZPK010000333.1 GCA_937139035.1 uncultured Crocinitomix sp.
CTGTTGGAATGTCGGCAGTTGGTTTAAAACCAATTGTAGAAGTGCAATTTGCCGATTATATTTGGCCAGGACTTAATCAACTTTTCACGGAGGTAAGTCGTTCTTACTATTTATCTAACGGAAAATGGCCTGTAAGCGCAATCATTCGTGTACCTATTGGTGCCTATGGAAGCGGTGGTCCTTATCACTCTTCTAGTGTAGAATCTGTTGTTACAAATATTCGCGGAATTAAAGTGGCTTACCCTTCAACAGGAGCAGATTTAAAAGGATTAATGAAAGCTGCATTTTACGACCCAAATCCAGTAGTTATGTTAGAGCATAAAGGCTTGTATTGGAGTAAAATTAAAGGAACAGAAGGTGCTATTACTGTAGAACCTAGTGAAGACTACGTTATTCCATTTGGTAAAGCCCGAATTGTACAAAACGCAGATGCTGATAAAATTTCGGCAGGAGAATCATTGGTTATCGTGACTTATGGACGTGGCGTTTATTGGTCAATTGAGGCGGCTGAGAACTACCCAGGACAAGTTGAAATAATTGATCTTAGAACACTTAGTCCGTGGGACGAGGAAACTGTTTTCGCGGCGGTAAACAAACATAGCAAATGTTTACTCGTAACTGAAGAATCAATCGAAGCAACTTTCACATTGAGTATTGCAGCCAAAATTCAAAAGAATTGCTTTAAACAATTAGATGCACCGATTGAAGTTGTAGGTTCTGTTGACACACCTGCAATTCCTTTGAACTCAATTTTAGAAGCGGAACTTTTAACCAATGCAACTAAAGTAGCAACTGGAATTGCAACCGTATTAGACTTTTAAAAATCTTGAATAATCACCATTGTGATTGTTTTCAAAATTTAACTTGAAAAATGAATAAATTACTTTTAGCAATATTGTTCCTTACTATCGCTGCCCCAACATTTGCAGGCAAAGGAAAAGAAAAAAAAGACAAAGAGCCTAAGCTTGAGGAAGGCATGTATGCTAGATTCAACACAACAAAAGGAATCATTATTTGTGAATTAGAGTTTGAAAAGACTCCTATGACCGTTGCAAATTTTATTGGCCTTGCAGAAGGTAACTTCTCTGTTGACACATTTAATTACACAACTCCTTTTTATGATAGCATCAAATTTCACCGTGTAATTGCTGATTTCATGATCCAAGGCGGAGATCCTTTAGGGAATGGTTCTGGAGGCCCTAGTCACAGCATGTATGATGAAACAAGAGATGACTTACTACATTCTGGACCTGGAATTTTATCAATGGCCAATTCAGATCCTCGAAATTCTAAAAAGCCCTTTTCAAACGCAGGAAAAACAAATGGTAGTCAGTTTTTCATTACACACAAAGCTACCCCGCATTTAAATGGATTACACACTGTTTTTGGACACGTTATTTATGGACAAGACGTGGTAGATGCAATTGAAAAGGATGATATAATGATTGAAGTTACCATCATTCGAAAAGGCAAAGCAGCTAAACAGTTTGATGCTACTGCTGTTTTTAAAGAAGAATCTTTTTATAAGACTCCAGAAGGTCAAGTAGCTTTAGTAAAAAACAATGAAGCTTTAATTTCTGCTAATAATGCTCAAATTGAGGTTCTTGAAAAAGAAAGTGCTGCTCAAACAAAGGAAAAGAAAAAATCAAAAATAGACAACGAAGTAGCTGCTTTGAAACTAGAGGTTTCATACCTAGAAAAACAAAATAAAAACATTGCGGATGTGATTGTTGCAAAAGAAAAAGTTAAAATTGAAAAAGAGCGCATTGCTAAATGTGCGAGCATGTCAATTGAACAGTACAATAAGTTTTTCTTTGGCGAAATAAAAAAGCAATACCCAACGGCTCAACAAACAGCTTCAGGTCTAGTTTATGTTATTCAAAATTCTGGAGACAGTACAACAATTGAGCAAGGCGTTGTTGTTAATGCGCATTGCACTGGAAATTTCAGAAAAGATAACTCCAAATTCTTTTCTACAAAGGATGGACAGGGTACTCCAATGAAATTCAGATATAAGATTGACAGAATGGTTCCTGGTTGGGAAGAAGGCATGGCTATGCTTGGAGCTGGAGGAAAAGCAATTTTCTTCTTACCATATCACTTAGCATATGGTGCTGCCGGTCGTGCACCTGCAATCCCTCCTTATGCTGATTTAAATTTTACAACTCACATTATTAAAGTTGCTCCTCCTGCTCCAGCGGTTCCTCATAATGAACACGACGGACATGATCACAGTGGGCACGGACATTAACTAGTAGTATCCGTAGTTTTTATGATCTGAGACATTCACTATAAATATCATTAATAGTTCATCCCAATCGAATAATAATTCGGTTGGGATTTTCATTTTAGAAAAGGTCAATCAATCCCATTTCAAGTCTAAATTTAAGGATATGAAAATCGGGGTAATTACAGGAGTGCTTTTATCTATCTGCTGCATGTCAAGCTGCACTTCCAAAACTGACAGCATAATTGAAAACAAAACTGAAAACAAAATCAATGCTAAGAATGAATTAGAGAAATTACAGTTTGAAACAATACCCCACCTAACATTTCACGAACCAATTGACAGCATTCCACCTGATTTAGAAAACTTTATCCCAACTGGTTATTCTGCGATCAACCTCTCTAGTGGTGACCTCGACAATGATGGGTTAATGGATAAAATTCTTGTCTTAAGAAAAAACACAGAAGTGTATTCATCAAACTACATAGAAAACAAACCAGACAAAAGACCATTAATGCTCTTAATTGCGAACCACAATAACACATACGATCTCAAGTATAGAAATGACAATATAGTAAGTTGCATTGATTGCGGCGGAGTATTTGGAGATCCCTTTGTAGGTGTGTCAATAAAAAATGGTTCTTTTACGATCGAAGATGGAATTTCAGGTGGGCACCATTGGCAAAAGCACACCACTTTTAAATACTATCCTCAAAAACAAAATTGGTATTTAGATTCTACACATTTCATAAGTTACAAATGGAATGATAGCAATGCTGAAGATGCTGAAATACTTATTG
>CAKZPK010000334.1 GCA_937139035.1 uncultured Crocinitomix sp.
TAATGGTGAAAATTTTGAGCACTTGACAATGGAACAAGGGCTTACAAGTAATACTATTCGTGCTATTTGTGAAGACAATGACAAAAACATGTGGTTTGGTACAAATGGTGGTGGACTTGAAAAATTTGACGGTGAAAAACTGACCCATTACACGAAAAAGGAAGGGTTATCAATGAACACAATACTCTCATTGATGATTGATAATGAGGGGAAATTATGGATTGGTACAGAAGGATCTGGAATTAATGTAATGTCGAATGACAAAGTTGTGGCAATTGGAGAAGATGATGGACTTAGCAACGGCTTAGTGTGGTCAATTATTGAAGATTATGAAAACAATTTATGGGTAGGAACAGAAAAAGGGCTCAACCACATAAATATTGACGAAAACAACACCTACAACATTACAAACTACAGTAAACTAGACGGACTAAAAGGAGTCGATTTTTATCCTAACTCTGTGCTGTTAGACAGTGACAATCGTTTATGGTGGGGAACGGGAAAAGCACTATCCATGCTTGATTTAAACAAATATGAAAAAATTAACTCGGCACCCAACCTAAGTATAACGGACATTTTAATTAAAGAGTCCGTTGTAGATTTTAGAGGATTGAAAAATGCAATAAACACCGAACATTCTTATGAGCACAGTGATTTAAGCGACGCACAATTAAAAAAGGTGAAATTCGACAGTGTTTATAAGTTTACAAATTTCCCTTCCAATATTGAAGTACCGTATGACCTTAACCACCTTACTATTCAATTCTCTGCAAATGATTGGACCGCCCCGCATAAAATAAAGTATATGCACAAGTTAGAAGGTGTTAGCAATGAGTGGCACACTGTAACAGATGACAATAAAGTAGTTCACAGCTATTTACCCGAAGGTGATTACGTTTTCCATGTTAAAGCCATTGGAGAAGCAGAAATTTGGAGTGAAACCTTAACCTTTAATATTACAGTAAGGCCTCCTTGGTGGAAAACAGTTTGGGCCTACCTCTTCTATTTTATATTTGGTAGTGGAATTATTGTGTTTATCACCGCCTTTCGAACTAAAAAGCTGATTCAACAGCGAAAAAGACTGGAAAAATTAGTGACCGAACGTACAGAAGAAGTGGTACAGCAAAAAGAATTGGTTGAATCAAAGAATAAAGAAATTATTGACTCTATTAATTACGCCAAACGTATTCAACGCGCCGTGCTCCCTTCAAGCGGTATGGTAAAACGTAAATTGGCGAATGCTTTAGTTTTATTTAAACCGAAAGATATTGTTGCAGGCGACTTTTATTGGTTAGATGAAAAACACGACATCATTCTTTTAGCAGCAGCTGACTGCACCGGTCATGGTGTACCAGGCGCAATGGTTAGTTTAGTTTGTAATAATACATTGAGTAGAACCGTTCGTGAATTTAACCTTACCAACCCTGCCTTAATCCTAAACAAGGTTAGAGACATTGTAATAGAATCATTTACAAATTCCCGTGAGGAAGTGAAAGACGGGATGGATATTGCATTAGTATCTCTCAATACTAAAACCAATATGCTGCGCTATGCAGGAGCCAATAATAACCTCTACGTAATTTCAGATGGAAAACTACAAGTTTTAAAAGCGGACCGTCAACCCATTGGTAAATATGTTATTTCTAAAAACTTTAACGTACAAGAAATTCAATTAAAACCTGGTGACACTTTTTATATGTTTACAGATGGTTACATTGATCAGTTTGGTGGACCTGAAGGTAAAAAATTCAAAACCAAACAATTTTTAGAAATGCTATTAAGCATTCAACATTTATCAATGCGCCAACAGCAACGGCACATTGATAAAGCTTTTATGGATTGGAAAGGTGAATTAGATCAAATTGATGATGTTTGTGTTCTTGGTGTGAAGATTTAATTTCTTTACCCTTACCTTTGCAAACTTGTATAAAGGAATTCTCTATATGTTACTCTCTTCATTCAGCTTTGCGCTGGTGAATTTGATTGTTAAAATTTTTACCGATCGTAAAGATGCTTTTCCTGATATTCAGAATTATCCAGAATTTGAACTCGTTTTTTTTAGATGCGTAATTTCACTCGTTATTTGCATTGCAATTATTCGTGCAAAAAAAATTCCATTCTTTGGCGTGAATAAAAAGTGGCTATTTATTCGTGGACTGGCAGGTTCTATTGGGCTTACATTATTCTTTTACACCCTTTCCAACTTACCAATGGCAATTGCCACAATTATTCAATACTCCTCTCCTATTTTTACCATAATACTTGCCATCTATTTAAACAACCAGAAAGTTAAACGTATTCAATGGTTATTTTTTGCTGTAGCAATGGCCGGCATTGCTGTAATTGGTATGGGCAAAATAGAGAACGCTCCTATTGACCCTACTTGGATTGTAGTAGGGCTTATTTCTGCCGTTTTTTCTGGAATTGCTTACAATGCTATTATAAAATGTACCAATACTGACGAGCCTGTTACAGTTGTTATGTATTTTCCATTAGTTGCGGCGCCAATTACTTTAATTTTGTTACTGACAACCGGTTATGTTATTCCACAAGGAATTGAGTGGCTTTTATTATTACTCATTGGTATTTTAACCCAAATCGCACAAGTGAGCATGACGAGAGCATTTAATTCAGAATCTGCAGCAAAGGTCACTCCTATTAAATATATAGGAGCTATTTATGCCGTAAGCATTGGCTTTTTTGTTTTTGATGAAACCTTAAGTTTAAATGCAACAATTGGGATAATCTTGGTGTTGATTGGGGTTTTATTGAACACCTTTTTCAAAAATCTTAAAGCAAAAAAAATAAAAGCGACTTAAGCAAAATTCAAATCGTAAAGCTTTTTGTAATGGCCATCTTGCTGAATAAGCTCATCATGTGAACCTCGTTCCAGAATTTTACCATCATCAATCACCAAAATTTCAGAAGAATTAATGATAGTAGATAAACGGTGCGCCACAACTATAGATGTGCGCCCTTTTTGAAGCTCTTTAGTTGCGTTTTGAATCATCTCTTCAGACTCAGAATCTACACTTGCTGTAGCCTCATCTAAAATCAAAACTTTTGGGTCATAAACATAGGCTCTAATAAAAGAAATCAGCTGCTTTTGTCCTACAGATAAAACTCCACCTCTTTCTCTAACATTATAATCATATCCTCCCGGCAAGTTCATTATGAACTGATGTGCCCCCACTTTTTTCGCTGCCGCAATTACATCCTCTTCTTTAATTGATTCATCTCCCAATGTAATATTGAACATTATTGTATCGGAAAATAAAAAGACCTCCTGCAATACAATTGCAATATTTTTCCGCAGAGTATCTAACTCAATCTCTCTGATACTGTCTTCTCCTATCTTAATGTCTCCATTCTGAAACTCGTAAAACCGAGTGAGTAAATTAGTAATGGTAGATTTACCTGCACCTGTAGTACCAACCAAAGCAATAGACTGACCTGCTGCTGCTTTAAAATCAATCCCTTTTAATACCCAATCCTCATTATTATAAGCAAACCATACATTTTCAAAAACAATATCCTGCTCAAAATTCACATCAGTTTTGGTGCCTTTGTCATCAATATGTTCTTCTCTTTCTAAAATCTCTAAAACACGCTCAGCTCGAACCATTCCACGTTGTAATACATTAAAACGATCTGCCAATTGACGGATTGGACGATAGAGCATAAATACCCACATGATAAACCCTAAAATAGTTCCTGTAACAGTATTCACATAATCACTATCCAAATCCATTTGCAGCATTCCCCAAATGATAATACCAGCAATAGACAAAGCACTGAATAATTCCACTACAGGAAAAAATATAGCATTGGCCCAAATTGCGTCAATATGTGCTTGGCGGTGATCTTTATTGATACCATCAAACTTTTTGGATTCTATTTTTTGACGGTTAAATAGCTGAACAATAAACATTCCCGATAAATGCTCCTGAACGAAGGTATTAAGCTTATTCACTTGCAACCGCTCTTTTTGAAAAGCTTTTTTCATTGCTCGAGCAAATATTCGTGTTGCAATTAATAATAAAGGAATTGGTAGTAATGTAATAAGGCTTAATTCCCAACTAACACTAAACATGAATCCAATCACAATAATTAGTCGAATTATGTCGCCTAACATGGTTATTAGTCCTGTAGAAAAAACCTCTGCAATTGCCTCTATGTCCGACACTAATCTTGTTACAACTGTACCGTTTGGTGTTGTATCGAAATATTTCAACTTAAAAGAATTAAAATGAGCAAATAACTGCACCCTAATATCTTTAATAATTGATTGTCCTAATAGGTAAGCTAAATAGTAAAGAAAAAATTGAATAACACTTTCAATTAACAACAGTACTAAAATAAAAACTGTCCACACAAACAATTGATCAGAAACAGTTACTGGATTTGAAAAAACATTGATAAAATTCTGAAACATAGCTCCCTTTTCACTTAGCGTAGTTCCGTCATTCGAAATATAATTATCAATTAACTCTTTAAATATAAGTGGGCGAAGTGGCCCTAAAAAAGCATAGAAAATCATGAGCAAAATGGCTGTAGCAAACACAAAAAAATAGGGCTTCGAGAACCCCAATAATTTGCCCATAATTTTTAAATCCAATTTACCCTTGTCAGCCATTAGTGCAAAAATAGACAAAACAATTCTTTTCAAACCTGCGAGAAGGAATATTTAACCTTTACAATAACACAATTGTTTTTTTTACCCATTAAAAATGGTTCTAAATATTGAAGTTGATCCGAAAAACGAAGTGATTGTGAATATTTTAAGCCAAGAATTGTTATTTTTATTGATGATATGCGTTGTATTGCTATTCTTGCATTCCTAATGTTCAATTTATCATTATCCTCCCAAACGATTAATGGCATTGAATTAATTGACGCTGCTTCTTTTAAACAAGCCTATGGCAACATTACAGAACCCTGTGTAATTGCTGATGAGTTAACAGAACAAAGTCTATTAAATGAAGATAGTTCAGTCTATTATTTGCATATCGCAGAGCAATTAAGCCAAAAATGCCCTGATATAAATACTCGAGCAATTGTACGTTTTAAGCTTGGAGAGAAACTTACGGATAGTGGTAATCATGACTTAGCCTTACTCTACTTAAACCTTGCTTTAAACGACTTTTTCATAATTGAAGACACAAACTATGTTGCTAAATCTTATAAAGTCATTGGCGTAAACCATAAACGAACATCAAATTTTCTTGAAGCACTAAAATCATTTAACCTGGCTGCTGAATATTTCCATTTGTTAAATGATAAAGAAGGAATTGCCCGAATAGAACTAAATATTGGACTTATCCTTAAAAACATAAATAGACTTGAAGAAGCCAAACTTAAATACCATAGCGCATTAAACCTTTCAAAAAAAATTGGCGAAAACGAATTGATAGCAGACTGTCAAAACAATTTGGGTAACGTGTTTAAAAATGAAGAGAAATACGATTCTGCCTTTTATTATATGTATCTCACATTAGACTCGCGAAAAAAATACGGCCCAAACCGAAAACTTGCTTATGTCTATCACAATTTGGCGAACATTCACGTTTATACGAATGCTTTAGACAGCGCAATTATATATTTAGATAAATCTATTGCCTTAAAAAAGAAAATTGGAAACAATCAAGAACTCTCATCAGACTACTTCGTGTATGGAAACATTTATGTATTGCAAGAAAAACACAATGAAGCCGTGCAAATGTACGAAGCCGCAAGGGAGCTTAATATTGATAAACAAGCTGCCGACATCAATTACAATATTTCTCTAAAACTTTCACATACTTATTTTGCGCTAAAGGACTATAAAAAATCTGCCGAAAATTTTGACTTATATTTTAAACAATGTGAGCAATTAAAACTAAATAATGATCCCTTTGCAATTGAAAAACAACTGTCAGCCTATGAGTTTTTAAAAGACAGTATTGAAATGGATAAATTGCACGTTGAGCAAGAGTTGCAAGAAGCCAAAAACAAGAATAAAGAACTCGAAAACAAATCAATTACAAGCCAGCTCTACTTCATTCTTGGAATACTAGGCTTAATTATTTTAATGATTGTATTGCTACTAATTTCTTTTAGAAAACGGCTTAAACAAGCCAAAGAACACCGCTCTATACTTGCAGAGCAAAATGAGGAATTAAAAAGAACACTTGTATCAAAAGAAGAGAAAGAAACTTTATTGAAAGAAATTCATCACCGTGTAAAAAATAACCTGCAAATTATTAGCAGCCTCATAAGATTACAATCTGGTTACATAAATGAAAATAATTTTAGAGAGCGACTCAACGAAATTGAAAACCGCATATTGAGCATGGCACTTGTACACGAAAAATTGTACCAATCCTCTAACCTATCCAAATTAGAAGTCAAAGGTTATATTAGAGATTTATGCATTAATATTCTAGAATCTTACCAAAGTAAAAAACGAGTTAAATTCAAGTTTGATATTGACCAAGGTGAATATAGTATTGACACTTTAATTCCGCTAGGACTAATTTTAAACGAAACGATTTCAAATGCTTTAAAACACGCATTTTACGAACGTGAAGAAGGTATTATTGAAGTCACCCTTAAAGATAGCAGTCCAACAGAAACCCTAATGATGATTAAGGATAATGGAATTGGAGCAGATTTATCAATTGATGAATTGAAGGAAGACTCTTTGGGAATGGACCTTATTTTCGCGCTAACCGAGCAGTTAGACGGAGAATTAGTAGTTGACACTGCGGATGGGTTTGCTTATAGATTTGCCTTTCCAAAGTTATAATAAACTAAATCTAAAAAATGGTTGGTTTATTTAATTTAAAGAGTGTATTTTTGACACCAAAATTTTATTTAAATGCCTAAGATTTCAACCAAAGGATTGGAAATGCCCCAATCACCAATTCGTAAGCTAGTTCCTTTTTCAGAAGCAGCTAAAGAAGCAGGAAAACATGTTTTCCATTTAAATATTGGACAACCAGATATTGCAAGCCCTAAAGTAGCTATGGATGCTGTCAAAAATTTGGATCTTGATGTACTAGAATACAGTCATTCAGCAGGGTTTGATTCTTACCGTACAGGATTATCTGACTATTACCATAAAAATGGTTTAGATATTGACAAGGAAGACATTATCATTACTACAGGTGGATCTGAAGCATTAATATTTGGGTTTATGACTTGCTTTAACCCAGGAGATGAAGTAATTATTCCAGAACCGTTTTATGCAAACTATAATGGTTTTGCAAAAACCGCCGGCTTAACCGTTGTACCAGTTACTGCTAAAATTGAAAATGGTTTTGCATTACCTGACGTTGCTGACTTTGAAAAACTCATCACCAATAAAACAAAAGGGATTATTATTTGTAACCCTGGAAATCCGACAGGATATTTATACTCTAAATCTGAATTAGAACAATTAAGAGATATTGTTAAAGAGCACGACTTATATTTATTTGCGGACGAAGTATACCGTGAGTTTTGTTATGATGGCGCTAGCCCTTTCTCTGTAATGAGTTTGGATGGTATTGATCAAAACGTGATTTTGATTGATTCTGTTTCAAAAAGATACTCCATGTGTGGAGCGCGTATTGGAGCACTTATTTCTAAGAATAAAGAAGTAATGAGCACTGCTTTGAAATTTGCTCAGGCACGCTTATCTCCTCCAACATTGGCACAAATAGCGAGCGAGGCTGCATTGCAAACACCTCAATCTTATTTTGACGAAGTTGTAGACGAATATGTTGACCGCCGTAACATCACTGTAGACGGACTAAACGCCATAGAAGGTGTATTCTGTCCTAAACCGAAAGGTGCTTTTTATTGTATCGCTCAATTACCAATTGACAATTCTGATAAGTTTTGCCAGTGGTTACTTGAATCTTTCGAATATGAAGGCAACACTGTTATGATGGCTCCAGCTAGTGGATTTTATGCAACAAACGGCTTAGGTACCAACCAAGTCAGAATTGCTTATGTTCTTGAAAAAGAATCATTAAAAAAAGCAGTTAAATGCATTGAAGAAGCGCTAAAAGTATATCCTGGACGCGTTGATTAATCTTTTTCAAGCTTAAAGCTTGTTAGTTTCTTAGACTTTTAATGTAATTTGTAATGCAATGAATGAAGCTATACTAATACAACTCATTCTTCGTTATTAAAAACGCATGCGTCTAATTAACACAGTCATATTTTTATTGTTATCCTCTATTGCTCTTTATGGGCAGGATGTGAAAACCATCTATTATCATTTAGATAAGCTAAGTGTTAAATCAAAGGTTACTAATGACAGTACGCGTAAATCACTGAATTATGATGACGCCATTAACCAATTTAAAATGAATGGTTATTTGGGAATCCAAGCCAATGATACTATTATTAAGAAAGGATCGATTCATTACTATTTTTCTTACGAGAACAAGTTTAAACGCGTGGCTTTAATTGAAACGGGCAGAAAAAGAAACAGAGTTTCCGTTCAAAAAAATTTACACCGTACTATTGAAGAAATCAATGCTAAAATAACGCAGTTAGAAAACAACGGTTTTCCATTTGCACGATTAGAAATTATTGAACAAGAAGAGGATGAACAGCAATTAAATCTAACCTATAAAATTGATTCAGGCTCCTATTTTATCATTGATAAAATTCATATAAAAAGTAAAACAGACTTTAACGAAAAAACGGTGCTCAGTATTATGGGCATAAAACCTGGAGAGCCTTATAATGAAGAGAAAATAAGGAATTTAAAAGCCATTTTTCAAAACACGGCTATCTATAACACTCCGCGTGCGCCAGAACTTCTATTTAAACAAGGAGTTGCAGAACTCTATGTCTATATTGAAAAAAAGAAATCAAGCAGTGCAGATGGTTACGTAGGTTTTCAACAGGACAAAATAACGGAGAAACTCGTTTTAAATGGTTTTATTAATCTAGAATTAAAAAATGCGTTAAACCGTGCCGAGACCATTCATTTAAATTGGAAAAATAATCCTGATAAAACGCAAGACCTTAAAACCATTGTTGAATACCCTTACCTTTTTGGTTCTCCGGTTGGTATTGGGGCAAATGTAGATTTGCAAAAGCAAGACACCTCCTTTGTGCGATCTGATTTGTTATTTGAACTCATTTACCGCAACCCACAATTTAGAATCGCCATATTTGACCAAATTGAATCTTCTTCTACCATATCTGCAGTGCCAATTGCTGGATTTCGAGACTTTTCCAAAAACACAATAGGAATGTCAGTACAATACCGTCCATTTTTACCAGAAAAATTGTCTTTTTACCATCCCCAATTTACTGTGTCGGGCGGTATTTTTAATTATAGAGCAGATACTTTAGATGATGAAACAAGAAAAATTGCAAACAATAAATACTTGCTTAAATACGAACACTCTATTGATTTTTTAAAATACTTTCATTTAAATAACTCACTTCAATATCAAGGATTAACCTCATCCATTGATTTATCTAGAAATGAATTTATTTATTTCGGTGGTTTGCAAAGTGTACGTGGTTTTTATGAACTAGAATTAGCAGGAAGAGAAAATTGGATTTTGCGAAACGAAATTGAGTTTAGACCAATAGAATTATTATCCTTAAAAGTACTCTATGATTATTCAAACTTTAGAGGAGATAGCAAAAACTATACACACAGCGCAGGCATAGGGTTTGGCTTAATTAACAATGCCAGTCAGTTAGAAATAATTGTGGCCAATGGAGTACTTAATGATAACCCATTCGCTTTGTCAGACACTAAAGTGCATATTGGTTTTAAATCCAACTTCTAGAACTTAACTACATCTGATTCTCGAACTGTAGAAACTACTTGAAGCGGTTGAATTGCCAATAAGTGTGCTGCTTTGTATCCAAATTTAGTACTTGCTCGGTCAAACATAATTGTGCCTATTGGTAAAGCTGCAACTTCATTCCCTCTTTCCTTATTACCAACTTTTAAATCAAAACTAAATGTATAATAACCTGACATAAAGGTGTGCGTATCCAATATTAATCGAGTCGCAGATGTTCCTTCTTTCCTGAAGTAAAGCATAAACTTACCGTTGAGCGGAAAAGTGTACTCAAAATTTTCATTTACACTTTTTCGAATCATTTCTCTATTTGTTGCCAAATTAATTACGGATACTTCAATATCTGGATCGTAATTAGCAATTGAACTTAAATCAGCATTAATGGTTAACTTCCCCTGCCCTTGGCCTACAGCAGTAAACACAAAAGAAAATAAGAAAAGAGTAATGAATAGGTATCGGTTTGTCATACAGTGATATACCCTTATGCTAAAAAAATGTTACAATTTGGTCTTATTTTATCCTTGCCCTCCCTAAATAATTACCGTTATTCATTCTTGAATGCGACTTGAATCAATAAAACCAAAGGTTCAGTATTTATTGACTGTACAACCAGTTAGTTTTCACTATTTTTACCAAAACGACTTGAAATGCGCTATTTACTAATCCTTCTCTTATTAATTCCTGCCTTTTTTTCCTATGGGCAGAATTTGGCTTATGAATCAGATGAACTGATTGTACAAATAGCCCCTGATGCAAATCCTTCTTCTTTCATTCGAAAGTTTGAAGCACAAGAGAAATTGGGAATTGTTGGTTTTGAGCAATTAAGTGATATCGTTAATATTTACCTTATTAAATTTCATAGCCAAACCTTAGATTTAGATCATACCATTCGGTTATTATATGGTTATCCTGAAATTCGTATTGCGCAAAAAAATCACTTTGTTAGTGACAGAGAAACAATTCCTACAGATCCTCTTTTTGCAGCACAATGGCATTTAAAAAACACGGGGTTAGATGGCGGAGATATTGATGCTGATATTGATGCTACAGACGCCTGGGACATAACTACCGGAGGGTTAACAACCCATAATGACAGTATAGTTGTTTGTATCGTTGAAGGAGGTGGAGTTGACATCACTCATGAAGATTTGGAAGGAAACTTATGGAAAAATTATAGTGAAATTCCTGATGATGGAATAGACAATGATGGAAATGGTTATGTAGATGATTTTGATGGATGGAATGTACAAACTGAAGATGATGCTGTAGGATTTGGCAGCCATGGAACACGCGTTAGCGGGATGATTGGTGCATCTGGAAATAACGGAATTGGAGTTTCAGGTGTTAATTGGAATGTACAAATGATGGTTGTTAAAGGACAACAAGCTTCAAATGAAGCAACTGTAATTGCAGCCTACTCCTACCCGCTAAAAATGCGAAAATTATACAATGAAACTTTTGGCGCCGAGGGAGCTTTTGTCGTAGTCACAAACTCATCATGGGGAATTGATAATGGTGACGCTTCAGAATCGCCATTGTGGTGTGCCATGTATGATTCGTTGGGAATGCAGGGAATTATAAGCGTTGGCGCCACAACAAATAATAATTTAAATGTGGAAGAAGTTGGTGATTTACCTACCAATTGTACAAGTGAATATTTTATTGGAGTTACAATGACCAATAATGTAGATATTCGAGCTAGCTCTGGATACGGTGATGTTTCAGTTGATTTAGCTGCTCCTGGTAGTTCAGTCCGTTTAACCGTTCCTGGAAATTTATATTCTACAACTAGCGGAACTTCATTTGCAACACCTTGTGTAACAGGTGCAGTTGCATTAGCATATTCAGCACCATGTGCAGAGTTTATCAACTTTGTAAAGTACGATCCGGCAGCGGCAGCATTGCAAATGCGCCAATATATTTTAGACGGTGTTGATGTACTCGGCGCCCTTGATGGAGAGGTCGTAACTAATGGTCGTTTAAATGTGAATAATTCTATCCAATTAATGATAGATGCGTGTGATGATGATGCCTGCATATCCCCCTACGACATGCGTGCTAATGATATTACAGATACTTCTGTCACTATTGCATGGGATGGATTTACGGATGATTACATTGTCACTATTTTGCCTGAAGGTGGCACAGCTACAGAAATTACAGTTGAAGGTGGCACAACATTAGATTTTGATACGCTAACGCCTTGCACTAATTACACCATTACTATTCAATCCATTTGCGCAGGCGAAGTATTAAGTGACGACTCTTTTCCGCTTGATTTTATTATAGATGGATGTTGCACCAATCCTCCATTAGCAAATCCTGACAAAGCAGAAAATGAATTAACCATTACTTGGGCGGATATTTTATATGCAACTCAATACAACTTCCGCTATTCTATAACCGGAGAAGAAGATTGGACTGAATTAACAGATGTTACCTCTCCTCTAGTCGTTGAGGATTTAGAAAAATGTACTGAATATGATTTCCAAATTTACACGCTCTGTTCGGACAGTACTAGAGGTTATAGCGAATCGCAAGTGTTTAGAACCTTAGGTTGCGGCGTTTGTACAGAATTAGATTATTGTCCTGTAATTGGAGCAAATATTACTTATGAGTGGATTGACTCAGTTAAGGTGAATGGTTATGCCAACCAAACGGGTAAAAATGATGGTTGGTTGCGCTCAGAGCAAATCATTACTGCTGTAACACCAGGTGAAACTTATAGTTTTAGAGTAGTCCCAGCATTTACAGGAGGTTCTTTCACTGAGCGTTATTCTATTTTTATAGACTTTAATCATAATGGTGAATTTGATTTACCTGAAGAAGCTGTAGTAGACGATTATATGGTATTGGGCGGATTAACGCAAGATGTTACTGTGCCTTTAGATGCTGCAATTGGAGTTACCAAAATAAGATTTGGAATGGCTGCATTAAATGATCCTATTTCTTGTCCTACTTCTGCATTTTTCGGTGAATATGAAGATTATTGCATTTATATTGGACCACAGGCAAACTTACCTGAAAATGAAATTCAGTTAACGATTTATCCTAATCCGGCAAATCAAGAATTGTTTTTAGAAACCAATGTAAATGTTGAGCAGATTCATATTTATTCCAATGACGGAAAATTGGTATTAAATGAAACAAATTACAATGCACATCCTTTAAACATTGCACACTTAAGTCCTGGCATATATATTATACAAGTTGAAACAGCAGACGGAATCATCAATAAAAAGTTTGTAAAACAATAAAATGGGTATTTTTTCTAAGCAAAATGACCTCGATCCAGAGGACTTCTATAAATCACCAGAAGGATATATTGTTTTTACAGAAAAGTACCACTTGAAAAGAGGGTATTGCTGTAAAAGTGGTTGTAAACATTGTCCTTATGGCTATGATAAAAAAACAGGACGAGTTTTAGGAAAGAAATCAACTGAAGAATAATCAATCGTCACTTATTCGTAATTTGATGACCAATGTCAGGTCTATTATTACCAAAATCATCTAATTTTGCATTTTGATATAGGACATGCAACACATTATTCATCCACAAAATCCCGATCCGCAAAAGATTAATCTTATTGCTGACCTGCTTGAACGCGGAGGAATAATTGTATATCCTACTGATACGGTATACGCACTTGGTTGCAGTCTGCAACATAAAAGAGCCATTGAAAAGTTAGCCAAGTTAAAAGGTATAAAACCCAAGCATGCTAATTTCTCTATTATTTTTAATGATTTGAGTCAGTTGTCAGATTATGCGAAACATATAGACCGCCCAACTTCTAAAATACTAAACAAAAACCTTCCAGGCCCATTCACTTTCATACTTGAAGCAACTAGCAAAATTCCTAAGTTGTTTGATAGCAACAAAAAAACGGTTGGTATTCGAATTCCTGATAACAATATTGTTTTGCAAATTGTTGAGCGTTTAGGCCATCCTCTTGTAACCACTTCAATTCACGATTCTGACGAAATCATTGAATATTCAACAGATCCTAACTTGATAGCAGGCAATTGGGAAGACAAAGTAGATGCGGTAATTGATGGAGGATACGGATTAAACGTTCCTTCCACTGTGGTTGATCTTTCACAAGGAGATATTGATATTATTCGTGAAGGTATTGGCGAATTAGTATACTAGTGTTTTACTTGATCAAACAATAATCGTTTATAACTTATTGCATTTTCCTTTTCATCTACAAAGATCATTCTTAAATTTAATCCAAGAAATTTTTAACTGTGGTATTAAATTACATTTGGATTAGCTTTTTTTTAGTCGCATTACTTGTCGCAATTGTTAGAACAATTGGCGGAGAATCAGGTGTGTTTCAAGCCATAGTAGACAGCACTTTTAGTTTGTCTGAAGTTGCTTTTGATATTTCAATTGGTTTAACAGGAATTCTTTGCCTGTGGTTAGGAATTATGAAAATTGGAGAGAAAGGTGGCGCCGTGCAAGCATTATCACGCTTAGTTGGCCCGTTCTTCAACAAGCTTTTTCCTGATGTCCCAGCAGATCATCCTGCACGCGGCGCAATGCTCATGAATTTTTCAGCCAATATGTTGGGGTTAGACAATGCAGCAACTCCAATGGGACTTAAAGCCATGAATGATTTGCAAGAAATCAACGACAAAAAAGACACGGCTTCTAATGCCATGATCATGTTTTTGGTTTTAAACACCTCTGGTTTAACATTGATTCCGGTGGCGGTCATGAATTACCGAAACGCCTTTGGTGCTGAAAACCCTGCGGACATTTTTATTCCGATTTTAATTTCTACTTTTTTTGCTTCTATCATTGGGCTAATTGTCGTAGCTATCTACCAAAAAATTAATCTATTTGATAAAGTCATTTTAGCCTACTTAGGAGGCTTAACAGCTGTCATAGTTGGACTCATACTCTACTTCAACCAACTCACTCCAGAAGAACTTCAAACACAATCGGCTTTATTGAGTAATATCATCCTTTATGGAATCATTTGCATCTTTATTATAATGGGGCTTTCCAAAAAGGTAAACATTTATGAAAGCTTTGTCGAAGGTGCAAAAGACGGTTTTGGAATCGCAATTAAAATAATTCCTTACTTGGTAGCTATCTTAGTTTCAATTGGCGTTTTTAGAGCTTCGGGCGCCATGGATTATTTAATGGATGGTTTTAAGTGGTTTTTTGGTTATTTCTTTGCAGATGTGGCATTTGTAGATGGTTTGCCAACAGCTTTTATGAAACCTTTAAGTGGATCTGGAGCACGAGGAATGATGATTGAATCATTCAATACATTTGGGGTAGATAGTTTTGTAGGAAAACTTACATCAACCTTACAAGGCGCTACAGACACGACATTTTACATTATAGCTGTTTATTTTGGATCTGTTGGTATACGAAAAACCCGTTATGCTATTAAGGCTGGCTTATTAGCTGATTTGGGCGGTGTAATTGCTGGAATTATTATTGCCACTATGTTTTTTGGAGGATCGGCAGACAAAGAGGTTTTAAAACCGAACCTAGTTGTACAGAATTTCGCAACCAATTGGAACAATCATCAACCTACTGAGAACTTGGAATATATGCAAGGCGGTTGTGTTTTATACGATCAAGCTTATGACACTTTATGCTTTAATAGTAAAGAAGTTGTCAGCAATTTTATGGCATTAGACTCTGCAAGTAATACAACCTTTAATGTAAGTTCAATTAAAACTGTTGGCGAAGCTCCAGATGAAGTTGTTTATGCTAAACTTTCATTTCCAATAGATACTGAGATAATTCTAGATTCAATCCAACCTAGAACTCAAAAATCATTTGCCTTTACATTTGCTAAAGGCAAAATAAAATCAATCCAATATTTAGGTAATTTTTAAACGAAGCCATGTTTTTTAAAAAGAAGAAGAAAAAAGAGGAGAATGTTGAAGTAACAGAGGTTGTAAAATTAAAGCCTCTTAATTATCCTAAAAAAATTTTAGTAGGTTGGGCAGAAGCTATTGGTGGTAATACCGATTTGCGAGATTGGTTTTTAAGCAGCGAAGAATACAAAGAGCTTGGAATGTGTGTACATGCTTTGCTTTTGAAAGATGATGCAAGAGATTGGCTCATGAAAAACGGCTATGCACATTTAATGGCCATGGTAAACGGAGCCGAGGGAAATGCAGATGCCATCCACTGGTTAAACAAAGTCAACTTTCAAGTATTAAAACATGTAGCATTAGCTGGTGATAGAGACGAAAAATCTATTAATTGGCTCATTAAAAATGGACATCAAGAATTTGCAATGGTAGCAGAACGAATTCGGGTGTTAAAAGATCAGATTGAGGATACCCATAACGATATCCACAGTTTCGGTAAAGACTAGACTATATTCTAGCTAGTTTGTATTCGTACTTTACAGTTCCGAGATTAAGCTCAAATATAAAAGCTGTATCTAAAAATTCATAATCATAAACCGTATCCAACACATAATGCGGATCATAATAAGGATCTATCGCATACTCTTCAATATCAGTTGTATTAATAAACTCAATTTTACCAGGAGTTAACTTATAGGTTCCTTTCCTTGTAAAAGGTGCATTAGAGGTAGTATCACCAGTCAAAATAAAAGTTGAATCAGATTCTTTCATTGCCAAATAAACAATCCCAGTCCCCATAGTATCAGGACCTTCAAAAATTCGATTAAACACCCCTCTGTAAATACCATTTGTCGGAGTTAATGCCTCATCTTTTTTGCAACTTGCAAAAGTTAACACGATCAGAAACAAAACGCCAAAGAAGTTCTTCATATACATATATTACAAATATATGAAAGTGATCCCCTAAAGTGGTAATTACTACACACATATTTTGTCAAAGATGAGAATCCTAACAAAATGAAAAAAGATGCTGAACCGATTGAGTGAAATTATCCTTGAACCTGAAAAATTTATTATATTGTCTCTTCAAAATTAACACTATGACAAAAAACGTTGGATCCGATATTGAGATCGCTCAAGCTGCCCAAATGCAGCACATTAGAGATATTGCAAGTAAATTAGACATTCAAGAGGACGACCTTGAATTATATGGTAAATACAAGGCAAAGTTACCTCTGTCTCTCATTGACCCTAGTAAAGTTGCTGCAAGTAACTTAATATTGGTAACAGCATTAACCCCTACTCCTGCAGGTGAAGGTAAAACAACCACATCTATTGGATTAACAGAGGGATTAAATAAAATTGGCAAGAAAACTACTGTTGTTTTGCGTGAACCTTCTTTAGGACCAGTATTTGGAATTAAAGGTGGTGCTGCAGGTGGCGGATATTCGCAAGTGGTACCTATGGAGGATATTAACCTTCACTTTACAGGAGATTTTTCTGCAATAGAAAAAGCGAACAATTTATTGTCTGCGTTAATTGATAACAATATTCAAAGTAGAACCAGAAGTTTAGGAATTGATCCTAGAACTATTGGTTGGAAAAGAGTAATGGATATGAACGATAGAGCATTACGCGATATCGTTATTGGATTAGGAGGAACAGGAAACGGGATTCCACGTGAAGATGGATTTAACATTACTCCAGCATCTGAAGTAATGGCTATCCTGTGTATGGCTGAAGATTTTGAAGATTTAAAAACACGCCTTGGAAATATTTACATTGGGTTAACATTAATTGATAAAAAGCCGATTTATGCGCGCGATTTAAACGCAGAAAACGCAATGGCTATTTTGTTGAAAGATGCAATTAAGCCAAACCTAGTTCAAACACTAGAAGGAAACCCAGCAATTATACATGGCGGACCATTTGCAAACATTGCACAAGGAACCAATACTATTTTAGCGACTAAAATGGGATTATCCTTATCAGAATATGTAGTGACGGAGGCAGGTTTCGGAGCTGATTTGGGTGCTGAAAAATTCTTAGACATTAAATGTGTATCTGGAGGATTAAAACCTAAAGCAACTGTACTTGTTGCTACAATTCGTGCACTACGTCACCACGGCGGTGCACCGAAAGAAGAATATAATACACCAAGCGTTGAACGCGTTAACAACGGGTTGGCCAATTTAGATAAGCACATTGAAAATATGCAAAAATTTGGATTAAATCCGGTTGTTGCAATTAACGCTTTCCCAACTGATTCGGCTGAAGAAGTTGCTTTAATTCAGGAAAGATGTGCTGCCAAAGGAGTTAAAGCTGTTGTAGGAAATGGTTGGGCTGACGGAGGAGATGGAATGACAGACTTAGCACATGCGGTGGTTGATGTTATTGAAAGCGGTAGCAATCAGTTTAAACAATTGTATGATTGGAATGCTCCTGTAAAAGAAAAAATTGAGACTATTGCTCGTGAAATCTACGGTGCAGACGGTGTTGAATATTCTAAAAAGGCATTGACAGGATTAAAAAAGATTGAAGATTTAGGACTTGCAGGTTTACCTATTTGTATGGCTAAAACGCAAAAATCTTTTTCAGATAATGACAAATTATTAGGAAGACCAACTGGATTTATGGTAAATGTGCGTGAATTTGAATTTGCGGCAGGTGCAGGCTTTATTATTCCAATTTTAGGAGTAATGATGAGAATGCCAGGTTTACCAGCTACTCCGGCATCAGAAGGAATGTCGATTGATAAAAATGGAAAAATTTCGGGGTTATCTTAATCCAATGAAAGGCATATCTAATTACGAAGGAATACTATTTAAAGAAGGGTCGATTACGAAAGTAGTCGACCCTTTAACCATTGAACATGCCTTGCAAATAGACATTAACGGTAAAGCATTTACAGTAGTAATGCAAACACCTGGAGATGAAATAGATTTAGCAACTGGGCTTTTATTTGCAGAGGATGTAATTAATAAAAACACCTCTATTAGTTTTGAACCACACTTAAACAAAAATGGTTTAATTGAACGATTGGATGCTATTATACCTAAAGATCAAATTGGTGACGGTTATTTAAGTACCAGAAGCCTACTCTCTGTTTCTTCTTGTGGTATTTGTGGAAAACAATCCTTAGATGATTTACAAATTCAAGAGGGAAAACTAGCTGCAGATAGCAATAATCACCAATGGAAAATTGCAGATTTGTTTAAAATGCAGCAGCATATGATTGAAAACCAGCTTAACTTTCAGGAAACTGGTGGTTGTCACGGTGTGGCGGCATTCACTATTAACGGTGAAATTTTAGGCCTTAAAGAAGACATTGGCAGACACAATGCCGTAGATAAATTAGTTGGGAGCTTAATTCGTTCTAATGATTTAGCAAAGGCAAAAATAATCACCTTTAGTGGGCGGCTTTCTTATGAAATAGTCTCCAAAGCATTTCGTGCAAAAATCCCAACTATTATGGCAGTTTCAGCCCCTTCCTCTTTAGCTATTGATTTTGCAAAGGAATATGGTATTACACTTTTAGCGTTTTCAAGAAATGGCAAAACTACTTGCTATTCAAATTGTAAGAAAAACTTGCTTTAATTACCAATTATCGAGTTTTAATACCTACAAGTCGATTGATTCAATAAGATTCTCGATATTCTCATTACATTTGCTCAAAAATAAATTAACACTATGAAAAGAGTAATTTTTGGAGCATTTATAGCTCTAGCAGTAGCATCTTGTGGCGGAGAAACTGATACTGTTGAAGAAGTTGAAAACACAATTGATACTGAAGCAGTTGTAGAAATGGAAAATGCAACGAATGAAGTTGAAGAAGGTCTTCAAAATTTAGAAAATAATATCAATGAATTAAACAGTGATGTTGATTCACTATTAAACGGAATTTAATCATGAAAAGAATATTTGTATTAATAGCAGCTGTAGGAATCACAGCTACAGCATCAGCTCAATCAGGATTTCAAAAAGTAGAAGAAGCACAAACAGTAGGTACTTCTGAAATTAACAAGGCTTCTGATAAAGTAGAAAAAGACGCACAGTCTTTAGCGACTGAGACAAATGACGGAATCAATAAGGTAACAGACAAAGCAGAAGAAGTTGCTGGTGATGTTGTTACTACTGCTACTGATGCGGTTGACAATCTTACAGGAAATGCAGAAGATGCAGTTGATGGAGCAACAGACGCGGCGAATGACGCAGCGACTGATGCTACAACAGCAACTGAAGAGGCAACTCAAGAAGTTGGTGAGATGACACAAGATCGTGCTGATAACGCTACAGCAAATGCTGAAGCAACAAGCGAAAAAGCTGCAACTGATGTTGCTGAAATGGAAACTGAAGTTTCAGGAACTCAAGATAAAATTGCTGCTGCTAAAGAACGTGTTCAAGCGGCTCTTGATAATGGAGACATTAACCAAGAAGATGCAGACATTAAATTTGAAAAAATTGCTCAAGCGCAAGCTCGTATTGATGCAGTAAAAACTCAAATTGAAGATCAAAAAGGAAAAATTGATGCTTTAAACGGTTTAATCGGTAAATAATCGATTTTTAGAATAGCTGTATTGCCAGCAATGGCAGCATCTATTTGAATGAGTAGTTAATTAACAATTGATAGAGAAAGAGGAACCCATGCGGCTCCTCTTTTTTTTGTGTCATATATTTAGATAAAACAGGACAACTATCGAGAATTATTGCCAACTAATCTATATTCTAAAAAACGCCCTAATCCTCTACCTATATTTGCACTAATAAATTAATTATTAAATAAATACGATACATATATGGGTTCATTTTCATTTACAAAAAATGCTGGAGAAAACGTTTTCAATGAAAACAAGGCTGCTTCAGAAAAAACAGATTTAATTCTAGCACACCTAAAAAAATACGATCTAATTCCTGATAATATGACAGCGTCATTTGAAGGGGAGAAATTAATTGTTGAAGGTGAAGTAAATTCTATTCATGAAAAAAACAAAATTTTAGCAACTGCTGGAAACATTCATGGAATTTCAGAGATTGAAGATAGAATTACTCTTGCAGGAGCAACTGTAGGATCAACTTGGGGTGCAGACTCTCCTAACCCAGAATCTGCAACGACTAACGAACCTGTAGCTGCCGTTGACATTGCTAGCAACGAACAGTTTTACACTGTTAAAAAGGGAGATTATTTATCGAAAATTTCTAAAGAAGTTTACGGAAATGCAAATAAATACCCTTTGATTTTTGAAGCGAATAAGCCTATGCTTAAGGACGCCAACTTAATTTATGCAGGACAAGTATTAGTAATTCCGCCACTTGAAGGATAATTGACCAATACCACATAAACTCTAGGAGCAATTGAAAATTCAATTGCTCCTTTTTTATTCGTCAATATATAGTTGTCTTTAACCAACTACAAACCACACGGAAAATATGAACTTATTTGCACCTAATAATTAATGCTTTCTTCTTTGACATTAAAAAGACATTTCCTATTTGCTTTTTTACTAACTTCAACCTGTAAAACTTCAAACTATGGCAATAAGAGTAGCAATTAACGGATTTGGGCGCATAGGACGCTATTTCACCAGAATGGCAATCAAAAACAATGACATTGAAATTGTTGCAATCAACGATTTATCAGACACAAACACCCTTGCGCATCTTTTTAAATATGATTCGGTTCACCGAAGGTTCGACGGAACAGTGAAAACCACTGATGACGAAATGATACTTAATGGCCATGCCATTAAAATGTTGCGTGAGCGAGATCCTAAACAATTACCATGGAAAGCAATGGATATTGATGTTGTGCTTGAATCAACAGGTATTTTTAGAACGCAAGAATGAGCCAACCTACATATTGAAGCTGGTGCTAAAAGAGTTATTTTAAGTGCACCCCCAAGATCTGAAGGAATAAAATCAGTTGTGCTAGGTGTAAATAGAGACATTTTGAATGGTGACGAAAAAATCATTTCTAACGCCTCGTGCACTACAAACTCTGCCGCTCCATTGGTTCATGTAATGAAAAAACTCGGTATAATTGAAAGTTGTTATATCACTACAGTGCATTCATACACATCTGACCAACGTTTGCATGATGCGCCGCACAAAGATTTAAGACGTGCACGTGCCGCAGCTGAATCCATTGTACCAACAACAACTGGTGCGGCTAAAGCAATTACAAAAATCTTCCCTGAATTGGAAGGACATATGGGAGGATGCGGAATTCGCGTTCCTGTTCCAGACGGATCTTTAACGGACATGACGTTTATTATGGATCATGAAATTTCTATCGAAGAAATAAATGCAGCTTTTAAACAAGCATCCGAAAATGAGTTAAACGGAATTCTTGATTATACTGATGACCCTATTGTATCTGTAGATATTTTAGGCAGCCCCTACTCTGCTACGTTTGATTCTAAACTAACTAGTGTAGTAGGAAGAATGATTAAAGTTGTTTCTTGGTATGATAATGAAGCCGGTTACTCTAATCGACTTGTGGATTTAATTGTGAGTTTGTAAGTTTATACCTACAAACAAATATAACTAGTGCTTAAATTAGATTAGTCGCTACCTTAAGTGCCTTCAACTTCACGAATAATTCACGTCCTTGTCGTGGTTCAATTGAATTGTGCGCACGTTCCATAATTTGAATATCAAACAAACCTTTAAAGTTTTGTTGATACTCTTCAAACGATCCTCCAAACGGAGGGCCATCAACTAATGGGAAATCAAACATTAAACCAGCCAAAACTCCGCCAGTTTTTAATAAATGATTCATTTGAATAGCATACTTCTTTCTATTATCAGGATCTATTGCACAAAAAAAGGTCTGTTCTAAAATTAGATCAAAAAGAGGCAGTTGCTTCGCCTTGTCAGGCTCAATAAATGGAATTACGTGTTCTTTTAATTCACCTTTCAATTCAAAAAAGTCTTGATGATAAATATGATCATCAGGAAAATCAGGATACCGTACTTTAAAAGAATCTATTGCTCCTTTAGAAATTTCAACAATAAAAACATTATTAAAACCTTGCTCCATTAAATACTGTGCCTCGTAAGCATTGCCGCATCCTGGAATTAAAATTCGAATATTTTTATCTGTTAATTGATCAATATAGGCTTTTAAAGGAGGTGAAACCTGCCCCATATCCCAACCTGTAGCTTTAGACTCCCAACGGTCGTCCCAAAATTCTTTTTTCATGCACTTTTTTTGATTAGATCACTAAAGAGAGTGAACTACTGTACAAAAATAAGCAAAAGAATAAATGTTAGGGCTTATTATAAAAGTCCCATTAAATAAGATTCAATTTTTTTGGTTGCTTCATCACTTGAAGATCTTAAAAAAGAAGCATGTCTGAAATGAATTGAATACCCGTGCTGTTGATTTTCTTTTAAGTTACTCAAACGCTCTTCTTTATTTTTTTCATTTTGAAAAATATTGAAGTTAGATCTTGCTTCTTCAAGGTTATAAGAATAAACACCTTCAATTATAGTTATACGCATCTTGTCTGCTAATCCTGCAATATTAAAATTTCTAATATTAGCGTGGTAATTATTGTTACGGCGCTTTTTATCTGCAGCAGCATATAATGCCTCTACTATTTTATCTCCTTTTTCCCCTTTAACGGTTACACATTTGTCCTTAGGATAAGTTGAGACAAAGTAAAAATCACTTTGTAAACGTTTAGCGCAAGCATCTGAACAAGAATTTTGAGCATAGCTTAATGGCGAGAAAATAAGGATAGCAAAAAGTAATATTAAATTTTTCATAAGTTTTGTGTTAGACTTTAAATATAATGAATGGATTCGTTACCATAATTCAATTTTAGTTTTTAGTTACAGATTTTATTTGTTTGCACAAGTACAAATCCCATTGAAAACAACCAAAGAGGAATGAGCACTCCACTTTTAATTACATGAATATAATTTGCACCTCCCACATGGTTAGTCCAATCAAGAATATAACATGCAATTGGTATTGAAAGAAACATGCTAATGACAGAAAGCACAACATGATACCAAGAGCATTTAACATTTACTAGGCGGAGCAAGAGAGCCGTGCTTATTGGAAACAATGGGATTAAGAAATAAATGCCATAACTATAAAACAACCTTGTCCAATCTTCCATTTGAAAATGTAGAAGCATAGCAGAAGGTCCAGCATTAAACATAAACACAAGAAATTGCGAAAGCCAATATAGTAACAACGTGCCTATTAAAAGTGCGGCTATGTTAATAGCAAGGCGCTTTTTTAATGAAAAATCAAATAAAAGATTTGCCCAAAAAAGATATACAATCAATGAAATTGGTACAGCCCAATGGTAATAAGTAAGCCAAGTTAATCCTCCCCATCCATGATACTCTATTTCTATTCGCCAAATAGCACCACAAAGTATGGCAACAAAGAATAGTGTTAAATAGCGATAGAATTTGGACTGAATGGTCATATATTGTATAATATGGATTTCTATTCCTTCATGTATACAACTTACCGATTGTAACTTTTTATCGGTCTGAATCTTGTGACAACCAGTAAATAATATCTCTAAAATCAACCTTTGCCTGAGCTGTTAAGTCAACTACCTTTTCAAGTTTACCTTTGGCTAATTGCAAAATTGCAAGCCGTGTATTGCTCAAATTCTCTTCAGATTCAGCCATAACATGACTTAAACGGATCGAATTTAATTCGTTTAATACGCTAACACAATCTATTTCTCTAAATTGATCGCGAACTCTTTGCTCTATTTCCGCCGAACAATCTATTTAATAAAAACTTTTGTGAAACTAATCATTGGAATAGGAAGCGGTATAACCTCTTCTGAATATCCAAACATTCCAAATCCAAATTGCCAAATATTTTGTTGTTTAGGCATGTATCTTACTGCTGGATTGAAACCATAAAAGATCTCTCCGTCAAAAATCAATCCCATGGAATCAAATATTAATGTTGCTTGTTCACTAATTCTTGCCATACCAGCAATGGAAAACATTGCAGTTCCATCCCCATTAATTCCTTCATTTATAAATAGTCCTGTCATTGGATCATATTCATTTTGTAAACTGTGTACAAAACCATATCCTCCACTGATATTAATATTACGTTCTTCTGATCCGAATGTAATATTTGCAAATGCAATTCCTCCACCAGTTGTAAACGAACCTCCGCTACCAAAAATATTAGATGCATACAATAAGTTACCATATAGAAGACCTCCAGAGATATGTAAATCAGGACTAATTTCATGACTATATTTTGTCGTAATTATTGCAGGAACACCATACCATGTTGTCATTCCTCCAAGCGACCAATTGTCCGTTAATGCAAACTGAAAATCAAGTCCAACGGGCATAATTTTTAAATACCCCTCCTTTTTGCGGACAGGAAAGCCATTGGTAGTAACAGAATAACGTGACGGTAAGAGGTTTCGAGACCATATAGCACCATCTTGTTGTATTTCTGAGGCATCAACTTTCTCAATGCTTTTAATCATATGTTTAGGAATGGAAACTTCGCCCAATGAAGAGGTTTTCAAAACGACTTCTTTCGCATCATTTTTCAAAAGAATTCCAATAAATTGAGTTCCATCATTTTTAACAACTCTATACTTTGTCGTATCTGATTGCGCAAAATTTGTATTGTTCAGGGCTATAAAACCAAAGAATGCAATAAATAATAATAAATTTTTCATAGTTGTTTTGTTTCTTATTCAAATGTACAAAGTAATTGAATGCAAAAACTATTGATTTTCGCAAATAAAAAGAACAATTTGCGAAAATCGCAAATTTTAATTTGTCCGAAGGTAAATTATTTCATTCTTATCCATATTAATGAGGATTGAAAGGTGTTTTTCATAACAGTCTCCACACCACATTAACTCTTGTTCTAGCTCTGCTTTTCGTTCTTGATCTAGGCTAAATTCGGGTTGAATTGAGCGCAAACAATTTGCATAAACCATTCGCTCTCCGCTTGCATTAACATAAGGCATGTATTGCCGCGTATATTTTAATATCTCAATGGTATTATATCCTAATCCTGCATATTGCACTACTGTTTGGCGGCGGTCGCGCATTGATTTCGTATAATACTTCATCATAAGCGGGTATAAACTATCTCGATTATTACCAAAATGCATAATTTGATTTTGCCGATCGACAGAAAACTGCTCCATTTTACGCTTTTTATACTTTGCTTTTCTTTTATGCACCAAATTAAAATCACGCTGTAGATTACTTAGGCTGTCTAATTCCTCTTTTTCATCCAAGGTTAATGAACCCCGCGATACTTGAACATTATAATAATCAACAATTGAAATTATGAGTGAATCAACTAAGCGAATTTCTTTTGTATTGAGCTGTGTAGTTTGCACGGCGCTTGAATCGATATGTGCATGTTTCTGTTGAAAATCCATTAATACTAACAGATTTCGGTCCAATGTTTCTTGCGAATGACCAAAAATGGAACAAATGCAAAAACAAATCATAAAAGCGATTA
>CAKZPK010000335.1 GCA_937139035.1 uncultured Crocinitomix sp.
ATTCGGCTCCTGCAATAGCAAACCTTAATGATAATGATCGTTTTGAAATGGTATTGGGAAATCGCCGCGGAGGTGTAGTTCTGTTCGAATCTGCTCCAGCGAATACTATTGGTTTACAAAGTGTCGTAGTTGAAGGAGAGATCATGATTTATCCAAACCCAACAACGGGTAATGTTATCATTAATTTAGGTGTTTTAACCGCGTCAGAACTAAAAGGCACGCAGGTGATTATTTATAGCGTAACCGGTGAGCGCCTTGCAAACATTCAACCGCAAGAAAATGCAATATTATTAGACGTAAGTAAATACGCCAAGGGCACTTATATAATTAATGTGGTCAATAAAAATCAATCAGTTAAGAAAAAACTGGTGATTCAATAATAGAATTACTCCATTAAAACGTCAAATAGTTCCTGTACCTCCTTTTCATAATCCTCAAAGGCAACTTCAACCAACTCGGGGTCTCTATCAAATTCTGTGTCTAAAACCTCACGTTTTGTGATTTTTACAGCCTCAATATGCATCATCACGCCATAACGCTCCGCATCATAAATAACTGGAGTTCCTTTGGTTTTAGCATAAGGTGTAAACCAATAAGCGTCTTCCATAACAAGGTCTTCTGTAAACCAAGCATCAGATCTGGTAATTGTATCGTTAGCACCTTTAATTTTATAAGAAGTTGACATCATGCCTGCTAAACTGTCCGACTCTCCTAAAGCTTTTATTTTATACTTGGGTTGAGAGGAAATTAATTCTTGAATTTCATTTTCATCCAAATTAGCAAAAAGTAAACTTGCTCCAAAATCTAAACGCATTTCAATTGATCGATCTGATTCATCTGAAATTATTTCGGTTGTAAAAATTTCACCACGCGCAATAGTAGTTTTCATTTTTGTTCCTTTAAATGTAATAGTCATTGTTTCAGGTAAAATAGCTTGCATGAAACCTGAAATTTCTGAATTAGGATAAGTGATTGCATACTCAATTTCACCTTCTTGTACCTTGTCTGGTGAACAAGATGTCATGATGAATAACAAAGGAGCAAATAGAAAAAGAAATTTTTTCATGGTCGGTAAGATATTTTAGTTAATACCTTCGACAAAGATATAATTTTCTACGATAAACCATATTTTATGATTTCTATTGCTATTCTATGACCTCTTGAGTGCAAATTAATATTTTAATTTGTCTGTATTAAGTGATTGGTACATATTAGGTTAAGGGATGGTTGTTTTTGTGAAATCATTACAACACAGGAATTTACTCTTCAATTAATTGAAGAGATTAATTCCTCTTATGACCAATTTAATTCCCTTTAAAAAACTAAATTTGCAGGATAATTTAGCAAGATGCAGGAAATAAAACTAGTAGAAAATACTTCAGAGTTAGGTGCTGGAACCAGAGGTGCAAGTTTAGGGATTGGTGCACTACAGGTTGTTGCGAGACAACGTAACGAAGACTTTTTTGGTCAATACGAGCGATTTTTCGTTGATGAGCGAAATGAAATGTTGGACTTTCCTACCATCTTTTCTCACGCTAAAAGAATTGATGGATTGGCAGAAGTTTTTCAAAATACAGTTGATATTTTAGACTTTATATACCAGGAAAATAACTTCCCATTGGTATTGTCTGGAGATCACTCTTGTGCTGCCGGAACCATTGCTGGAATAAAAAAGGCGCATCCGAATAAACGATTAGGAGTTATTTGGATTGACGCTCATGCTGATTTACATACTCCATACACTACACCTTCTGGAAACGTTCATGGTATGCCATTGGCTGTTGCTTTAGGGAGTGATAATTTAGAATCAAAAGTGAATGACCCTAAATCGGAGGTGGTTGAAATGTGGGAGGAATTAAAAAATGTGGGACATGATTCTCCCAAACTATTGGTGGAGGATTTGGTTTTTATAAGTGTACGAGATACCGAAAAACCAGAAGATGAGTTTATAGCACGCAATCAAATCAAAAACTATTCAGTTGATGAGGTTCGTGAAAAAGGAATGAATGCCGTAAGTGATGAAATTAAAGAGAGGATGACCTCTTGCGACATTGTCTATGTTTCATTTGATGTGGATAGCATGGACTCAATACTTGTTTCAAAAGGAACAGGTACACCGGTAGAGAATGGATTAACACCAGAAGAAGCAGACTTTTTTGTTTGCGAATTCGCATCATGGGATAAAACATGTTGTGTTGAAATGGTAGAAATTAATCCTTGTCTTGATAATAAGATAAATAAAATGGCAGAGGTTGCTTACGATATTTTAAGCAACTGCGCCGTAACATTAGAAAAAAGATTTAAATGAATTTAGAAAATCATTTAACCAGTATAGTTAAAGAATTATTGACAAAACACTATGCTACAGAGATTGGAGAAAAAATGATCCAATTTCAAAAAACACGTAAAGACTTTGCGGGAGACATAACACTCGTTGTTTTTCCTTTGGCAAAAATTGCAAAAAAATCGCCAGTTCAGGTTGGAGAAGAAATAGGAACAATACTAAAAGCAGAGGTAGACTTAATTTCAGATTTTAATACAGTTCAAGGGTTTTTAAACTTGGTTATTGCCGATTCTTATTGGCTTAATGAATTAAATAAAATCTCGTTAGAGGATAATTTTGGCCGTGCAGCTGATAAAGGCTCTAGATTAATGGTTGAATATTCTTCGCCAAACACAAATAAGCCACTTCACCTTGGGCATTTAAGAAATAATTTCTTAGGACACTCCTTTTCTCGAATTCTTGAAGCTAACGGACATAAGGTTGTCAAAACTCAAATTGTAAACGATCGTGGAATTCATATTTGTAAAAGTATGTTGGCTTGGGAGCGTTTCGGTAAAGATTCTACTCCAGAGAGCACAGGCTTGAAAGGAGATAAATTTGTTGGGAAATACTATGTTGAATTTGACAAAGTATTAAAACAAGAAACTGCAACTGTAATTACCGATTGGGAAAACGGAAACTTTGAGAAAAGTGCAGAATTTGAAACTGAGTATACTCGATTAGCCACAGCAATGGCGGATAAAGAGGACGATAAAGCTAAAAAAGGATTGGCTGATAAAATCAAGAAATTGGCGAACAATGCAACTCCAATTATGCAGGATGTTAAAGAAATGCTGCTTAAATGGGAGAATAAAGATCCACATGTTTATAGTCTTTGGCAAAAAATGAATGGCTGGGTTTATGACGGATTTGAAGATACTTATAAAGCTATGCAAGTATCATTTGATAAGTTGTACTACGAATCAAACACATACCTTACCGGTAAGCAAATGGTGGAAGATGGCCTAGAAAAAGGCATTTTCTTTCAAAAGGAAGACGGTTCTGTGTGGATTGCCTTGACAGCAGCTGGGCTAGATGAAAAAGTGGTGCTACGTGGCGCTGGCACGGCGGTTTACATGACCCAAGATCTAGGAACGGCGCAG
>CAKZPK010000336.1 GCA_937139035.1 uncultured Crocinitomix sp.
CCTGTGCGCGATAGCAATCATACCGAAATGGTGATCTTCCGTGAAAATACCGAAGACATCTATGCGGGTATCGAGTGGGAAGCGGGCAGTACAGACGTACAAAAGGTCATGGATTTCTTATTGAAAGAGATGGATGTTAAAAACGTGCGTTTTGAAAATGATTGCGGATTGGGTGTTAAGCCTGTATCTGTAGAAGGTACAGAGCGTTTGGTGAGATCTTCTATCAAATATGCATTGGAACAAAAATTACCATCTGTGACTTTGGTACACAAAGGTAATATCATGAAATTTACAGAAGGTAAATTTAAGGAATGGGGCTACGAATTGGCAGAGCGTGAGTTTGGTGATAAAGTAGTCACAGGGATGCAGTATGACCGTATCGCAGCAGCAGAAGGAAAAGATGCTTTTTTGGATAGCCGAATAAGCGATTATATGGGAGGAGATCATCATGATTTTCTTGCTTGTTCTTGGACACATGGAGGAACTCCGGTAGATGTGAGAAGCCTTGTGGAATTTGACTTATCAAGTATTCCTGCTGATGTATTTATAGAATCTGCTACTTTGTATTTATACGGTTATGATTCTCCTTCAAATACGGGACATGCAAGTTTAGGTGATGGAATAGGGAATCAGTCATATGTTCAGCGAATCACTTCTGATTGGTCAGAAGCAACCGTGTCATGGGAGACACAACCAAGCACTACAGAAGCAAATCAGGTGATGTTAGATGGAACTGTAGAGGAGAACTTGAATTATGAGGTTGATGTAAAGGAGTTGGTAGAAGATATGATTCTTTTCCCAGAGGAAGCATTTGGGTTTATGCTACGCCTCGTTAATGAAGAAACGTATAATAGTCTATTGTTTGCCTCAAGTGATAATGCCAATTCAGATTTGCATCCTAAATTAGTGATTGTTTATAATAGAGAACAGCAATCAAGTTTACAAGAAGAACAAGAGTTAGCGTTTTCAATTTATCCAAACCCTGCAAATGCTTTGCTAAAAATAGATTTGAATGAGGTTGGAACAAATTCAGTTATTACAGTTTATTCAAGTAATGGTGAAATAGTATATTCAATATTTGAACAGCTTTTGCATCACGAAATTGACGTTTCAAATTGGGCCAAGGGAACTTATGTTGTCCAATTGCAAAGGGGGGAGGCAGTTTTAAACCGTAAATTAATAATCGATTAAATGTGAGTGGAAATTGATGATAATCAGAATTTGATTTGAAACTTTTCGAGCTCTTTTTCGTATATTTAAACAAAATTATAATTAGCATGAAAAATAAATTAGTATTTGGAATTTTAGCATTAGCAACAATCACATTTTCTGCTTGTGATAAGCATAATGGATGTTCTCGTTCTGAAAAAGCAACTGTTTATGATTTTTCAGATACAGATACTTGCGGTATTGTTTTTAGATTGGAAGATGGAAACTATTTAGAAGCTACTAATTTAAATGAATTTCAAGCTTGGGAAGAGGGAGATTTAGTTTGGATTTCTCACAAAGAAACTGCTGGTGCAAGTACTTGTGGTTTAGGAGAGGTTATTGAAATTAGATGTGTTGTTCCTAGGGAGTTTTAATTTGTGAAATTGATCGCTGTTGATTTGTGTTTTTTGTATCAAGTTAACAAATCGCAATGTTCTCGATATTCCAATGTAGAATACGGTTTAAAGAAAAATTATGCTTCAAAATATCCCAAAAATATTTGCTGTAATTGGCCTTTTAATTGTTTTTTCTGCGTGTAATAAAGAAAATGAAACACCAATACTTACATCTAATAAACCCAGTTATTATAAAGGGGATGGAGTAATTTCAAAGGATATTGTTGGATCGCCTCATATTTCTACTAATAAAGGATATACGACAGAAGTATCTCTTAACTCGAATAATTTTGTTTCTATTTTTACGGATTCGGTTCACATTACTGATTTGAAAATTGGACAAGAATATGTCTCAAGTTCACCAACAAGATTTTGGAGCGTTTTGTTCTACTCTCAAGGTGATTCAATGTCTTATTTTGTTGATGATGATAATTATGGGGTGGATGGAGTTGAATATGAGTTCTCATTTTTAGGCGGAAAGGTTGAATAGTGTGGAATTGAGATTTCATTATCTTTGTAACGTACCATATGAAATACACTGTTTTCATAATATTTTTAATCTTGACTTTAGGTTCTTGCAATCGTAAGGAATTTAAAAGCTATAAGGGTACTTATAATTGTAATAAAGCCGTAACAACCTGGACAGCTGGAGAACCAACCGAACATTACGTTACCTCAGATCATTTAATAGAAGTGACAAAAGAAAAGAAAACTATTCTAGTACAAGGTCAAGCTATTCATATTGATTCAATTGCCCCCAATACAGACTACACTTTTTCAGATGACAATAAAGATTATTTGATTCATTTTTCAAATGACGCTATTTTATTTCAAGAGGTAGATAGTACTGATGGAACAGGAACTCGAATACAATATATTGGTCCAAAGAACGAAGATTAGTAGATCATTCAACAATTTTCAAGAAACAATTTCGTTTTAGTTTCATGTCAAAACCCGTCTTGATATTTTTATTGGTAGTTTTTACTGTAGGATGCCAAAAAGAAGAGATCTCACATTATAATCAACGAAGTTCACAAAACTTTAATCCGATACAATCTGACTCATGCTTACTAGGAGATAAGATACTTTATTATGAAGACTCTGTTGGTGCGAATGGAGTAGTGCATCAAGTTCCTGTTTGGCGCCGAGATAACTTTAACGTTCATGATAGTTTACATATTTCGGATGTTGGTGATTTATACGCCAATTATCAAATTGATTTTTATAAAGAAAATGGGGTCGTAATTCAAACCAAAAAACTTTATTCTCATGCAAAAATATTTACACGCCTAATTGAGTTTAATGAAAACGGTTATCAAAACTGGGATACTACAATTTACAATCGCACATTGGGTGAGTTAATCGAATTTCAAAGCTTTATGGTTGTAGTACTTGATCATGCAACAGTTTCAACTCCTGCACATAGGTTGCAAGAGAATGATTATGCTTCAAAAATCATTATTCTAGATCAAAACTATAAACTTATTAAAGTTGTTCAAGAACAACATAGAGGACTTTCTTCAAGTTTTGGAGGGGCAGATGTGATATCAGAAGACGCCTTAAAGTTAAACTTTACAGTGGTTGAAGGATGTTACGGCTGCATGGATAACTTTTGGGGATATAGCCTTGTCATGAATCAAAAAGGAATATTGATAGATGCTAAAGTTTCTCCTCCAATATTAGGAAGTGCGGCATATGCTGTACCAACTAGTGAGGAATTGTTAATACAAGAAAAACTATTGTGGGATCAATCAGAGTAAATTACTACAATTATTAAAGCAGTACATCCTCTTTTACCAACTCCAAACAATCACCATTTAAAACAGGAATTACAGGAGCTTGATTAGGCGTTAAACAATATTTAATATCCTCGTTCAAATTTAAATTCTTCAAACGTCTACGGTGAGAAGAAGCTTTTAAATAGCCCAAAATATTGTCTTTAGCACTTAAAAATAAATACTTAGCTGCGATAGAGGAATCTTCTTCAGATCTGAATTTTCCAGAACTCAATAAATGGTCAGAAATAGCGCCTGCACAAATAGTATCTTCTAAGTTGAATTTGTTTTGCCAACCTGAACACAAACATAAAATGTTTTTATTTTGTTTTTCTAACCAAGTACAAAGCACATCTAAATTAGATAAAGATCCAATTACAACCTGCCCCGAATCTTTTGCAATATTGATTGATTTAGTACCGTTAGTTGTACTTAAAACAACTGTTTGTCCTTTCAGTTCTGGTTTAAGATAAGAGTAAGGAGAGTTTCCAAAATCAAAACCTTCTACAATTTTACCTTGGCGCTCAGCACCAACCAAATAACCTTTTTCCTGATATTCTTTTGCCTCTTCAATTGTTGAAACAGGTATTAATCCTTCAACTCCGTTGTGAAATGCTGCGCAAATAGCTGATGTTGCACGCAATACATCAATCACAACAATAATTTCAAATTCATCTTTAAAAAGAGGGAATAAATAAGGGCTAAAACAAACTTCTATTTTTTTTCGAGAATCAGTACTATCCATACGCCGAAAGTACGAAAAAATAACGCAGGAAAGCCGCAGTTATAACGATAATATACTAGAAAGTTTTAAGCAGTATAATGTGAAAAAGCATAAAGAAAAAATTATATGCTCTTCAATCAGAAAGAAGAAGAAAAATCAATTGCCTAAAGGCAAAAGAACGATTTAATCTAAGTGCATGAAATCTTTCTTCGCTAAAAGCTGATCTTCAGTTTCTCGAATATCTTCATCATCAACACAACAATCAACCGGGCAAACGGCTGCACATTGAGGTTCTTCATGAAAACCTACACATTCTGTACATTTATCT
>CAKZPK010000337.1 GCA_937139035.1 uncultured Crocinitomix sp.
GTTTATATAGCTTGGGGTGTTCAAACCCGTTGACAAACGCCATTGGGCTTTCAGCATCTCTTTCAGATTGATCATTCTGTGCCTGTTGCCACTCATCATAAAGTCGGCTTAACTCCTCTGCCGAAGCGCCTTCTTTAAGGGCCTCAAGATAAGCACTTCGCTTTGCTTGTGAGATACTATAACACATGGAATAAAGATACTCAAAAATGTGATTATACTTTTTTTAAAATCATTGTGACATCAGTTTTTTTTCTTTCTAACCAATCAGATTCAACCCCATTAATTACTTAAATTTGCAGTAAAATTCATTCATTAACCTTCAATAAAAATATTATGGGAACTTTTTTTAATATCGACAATAGATTAACAGAATTTTCAGTTTTTGGAAATAATGTAGTACAAGATATTATCGCAATCATTAACGACAATTTTAAAGAAAACAACGTAAGCAAAGGAAAAAGAGGAAATACTCCAATAATCACTTTTGTCGATTCTGAATTTGAAAACGTCTTTTTACATATTCAGTGTATTGATTTTAAGCCAGTCGCTACAATTGACATTGAAGATAGTGAGTATCCTGTTCAAATTAAAATAAACCTTGATTACAATTTTTTCGAAACTATACCTCAAGAAATAGCTGATTATTTGCAAGAGTAAACCAGTGACTTTTCAGAACTACCAGTTCTTGCTATAAACTAGAACGATTCCTGCAAGCAATGAGATATAAATTCCGGAACTCAATAGTTGCAAGGCTTCATTGAATCCTACATTATAAAATAATCCACCCAAAAACGTAGCTAGCAGAATAAGATTGACACCACCTAATAGAGGAATCCAGCGGTTCTTTTTTAGTAATGCCAATCCAACAATTACAGTAAACAATATTGGAATTAAATATAAAAGGATAAGAACACTTATACCATTCGAATTCCCTCCAAAGTAGATAGTCCATTGTCCAACATACTCCGCAGTTGTTGGTATTTCATAACCTTTAACCGAAAATACTTGAAAACCAAAAACTGTCAATTGCAACCAAGGTAAAACAAAACTGATTAAGCCAAGACCAGCTGCAATAACTACAGCAGGTTTCACTTTGTCAATTACTTGTTCGATTTCTTGCGGAGCTTTAGGTGTAGCCTCTTGAGTTTCTTCCATAGTTGAATCTATTATTCCAAATTAAACTCTCATTCCTCTTGCGAGCTCCATATTTTCTCTGCTAAGCTTTTCAAGTCCTAAATAGTTTATTATATCCATTTGCAAATCTATATCTAAATCAAGTACGTCGTTTCCGTTATCTTTATCTAAAAAAGAATGGTCTTTAATCATTTCAGATAATAAGTCATACAGTGCCGTTACATACTTATAAATATCTTTATATAATTCATCTGGAATAATCATTTCATTTTTGGAAACATGAAGGTCTAACCCCTCAATTAATTCATATATCACATCTAGGGACTCCTCATTATTGGAGGCTTCTTGATTAAATTCATCCAATTCATGATTTATTAAGGCTACGAACTCATTCATTTTCATGAAAAAGTCAAATTGTTTTTGGAAAACTTTTTCACGTAATGAGTTCCTGCGATTCTTTTTATTTATAATGGCATTGAGGATACTTAAGACTAATCCTGATACACTGACAATAGCGGTTATTATTAAAATGACAAATTGAGTCGTATTCATGGTTTTTTATAAATTACTTTAATTTTCTGCAGGCTCACAGCCTCCATCAACCCAATCCACCTCTTGAGCCAGACATGTGGGACAATCTAACATATCTCCCAATACAGTTCCAAATACATAAGGTACGGTTTTATGAAAAAGTCCAAATCCTTTCATTATTCTAAAATGTTTGTATCCCATACTATGCACATATTCATGCAGTAAATGCTTAGCCAAACAACGTACATCATTATTTAGAATAAAACATTTATGTGTGGTTATCTTCCCAGTTCTTTCACTGGTTCTTCCAAAACTTAAACCACCCTCATATTTATTGTATGTACTAACAATTAAATCAATTGTTCCGTCTTTTTCAGGATCAACCACATTTGCCCCCGAATAAAAACGAGCGAGGATTTTCTTTTTGGACCTAAACTTCTTTTGAACCGTTATTTTTTTTCGAATTCTTCTTTCAAATTCTGGTAATTGCACAACAGAATCAACCAATGCCACTGCTCTATTCAATTTCTGGAGGCAGATTACGTCATAATTGGTTACGGTTTTGAGTTTGACAATTACAGTTTGGGCACTTACGTTCAAGGATGAAACAATCATCACCATTATTATTATTATTATGCTAATATTCATTTGTTAATGTATTACTTTCTTAATCACAATCCTGTTACGTTTTCATATGCCAACTACACACTTTTACTACTTTTTGGAATGACACAAACCAACTGAATGCAATCAATCAAATATAATTACAGTAAACATAGTGTTTATGCGTAGAAGTACTTATTTTTTTAATGATATCCCTTTCAGAATCAAGTAGCATGCAATAATTAAAGGAACAATACAAAACCATAAACTTAGGTTTTGCTCAAGTTTTGCATTTGGTAGACCATTTGATTTGCAGAATGATTTACATCAGGTTTCCGAGAAAAAAACGTGCTGATTTGTTGATATACAATTTCATTTATTAACTTAATGCGCCCAACACTTATTATGGCAAATCAACAGCAAAACACATTACCACATTTTTTCCTAACAACTTTAATTCTTAGAGTTAAAACGAGTGCTCATCTATCAAAACCTGAACAAGAGTAATCATGAATATATTTAAAGTCCACAATCAAATAATTAGTGATTACAAATCATATATTGAGAGTTTTTTATTTATTAATGACAATAGAATAAAAGACGTTGTTGATGAAGAATTAGAAGCTGGTAGGCTCTGGCCAGAACCTTTGATTCAATTTAATCCGACTTTCGAAAAAGGTACATCAATCGAAAGCCTTGTCAATGATGATCTCGTTGACAATCGGCTTAACAATATATTTAAAGGTTATGACCTATATCGGCATCAAGTTGAAGCCATAAAGAAAGGTGTAGATGGAAGTAGCTTTATTGTAACGTCTGGAACGGGTTCTGGTAAGTCTTTAACCTTTTTAGCAACAATATTTAGTGATCTTCTCAAGAATAACTATGCCCAAGGAATAAAAGCGATTCTCGTTTACCCAATGAATGCGCTAATTAACTCTCAAGAGGAGGAAATAAAAAAATATGCGGAAAACTATTCAAAAAATAGTGAAGGAGAAGAATTTCCACTAACATTTGCAAAATATACTGGTCAGGAAGCGTCTTCAGACCGCTTGGATATTAGAGATAATCCGCCCGACATCTTATTAACCAACTACATGATGCTTGAGTTAATAATGACTAGAGCTTCTGAGAGAAACATGCGGGCTTCTATTTTTACGAGTTTAAAGTACTTAGTATTTGATGAGTTGCATACCTATAGAGGCAGACAAGGGGCTGATGTATCATTACTAATTAGAAGAATTCATGCTTCAACTGAAAATAGCGTTACTTGTATCGGCACTTCTGCAACTATGGCGAGTGGCGGAACTGTTGTTGAGCAAAAGGAAGCTGTTGCTAATGTTGGTAAACAAATTTTTGATAAAGAATTTGAAAACTCTCAAATTATTGGTGAATATTTAGAAAACACTACCTCTAGCAGTATTATTGATATTAAGGCTGTAAGCACAGCCATTACATCTTCAATTGATTTAGAAGGTAGCCCAGCTGATTTCATCAATCACCCCTTAGCTATTTGGTTAGAAAATTCTATCGCGCTTAGAAAACTAGATGATGGCACGACACAACGAGAAACGCCTGTAACTTTAAGTATTAGTTCTGAAAGACTTGCGAAGGACACGAATTTAGATAAAGAAACTTGTCAAACTAGATTAATTGAATTGTTAAATTGGGCAGAAGCGTTAAACGAAGAAGCTTCCAAAATGGAAAATAGAAAAAGTTATTTACCATTTAAATTTCATCAATTCATAGCCCAAACCGGTAATGTATCCCTAACAATGGAAACGCCAGCCGTGCGCCAAATCACGTTGGATAATACATTGTACATTAGAGAAGGTAATGATGAATTACATGTATTCCCAGTATTATTTAGCCGTTATGCTGGTCATGAATTTTTATGTGTCAGAAAAGATTACGGTAGCGGTAAATTATTCCCAAGACAACCGAACGACTTACCACTCAAGATAACAAAATCATCCTTAAAAGGGAATAGGGAGTTAGGAACCAAAAAACGCAAATTGGGGTGGTTGGATTTCCCAGAGGGCTATATATTGTTTGATCACGAATCACCAATATGGGATGACGAAAAAATTAATGATTTACCTGAAACATGGAAGAAAAAATCTGATCATTCGATACTTGACAACTATTACGAAACAAAAATCCCACAACGAATATGGGTAAATAAATATGGTGAGTTTTCAGAAAATGAAGATAGCTCTAAAATACAAGCTTGGTTTATTCCTTGTCATTTACTTTTAGACCCAACATCTGGAGTGATTTTTGACGCCAAAGTGCATGAATTCACAAAGTTAATGCGTCTAGGTAATGAAGGAAGAAGTACAGCTACCACCATTACCGCATTAAGTACAATCAAAGCCCTAAACGAGCAAGGCCTTCCTCCTAGTCTACAAAAGCTACTAAGCTTTACAGATAACAGACAAGATGCGTCTTTACAAGCGGGTCACTTCAATGATTTTATTTCGACCGTGCAACTGAGGTCTGCCATTTATTATGCATTGAAAGATAATCCAGATGGACTAACAGCGAGTAACATTGCGAACAAAACAGCACAAACATTGAACTTAGCAGAGATTGAATATGCTAGGCGACCCGCCGACAACCCAAAATATCCTGATGTGAAAAATAAGGAAATGTTGGAGGAGTATTTATTTACTCGAATAATTTATGATTTAAGACGTGGTTGGAGATATAACACACCTAACCTGGAACAATGTGCACTTTTAAAAGTTGATTATAGAACGATTCATCAACTCGCTAATGACAACGAAGAATGGAAAGACATCCTTCTAATGAATCAAATCTCTGCTGAAGAGCGCCTTGAAATTCTTGATCAAATTACAACCTATTTCAGAACTTCTTATGCGTTGGATCACCGAAAATTGGAAGAAAGTAAAAGAGCCGAACTAGCGAATGAAATTAAAGATCGTTTAAAAACAGAGAGCAACTGGTGTTTAGACGAAAACGAAAGAATTGAAGCTCCTGTAACATTGATTCCTAGAGGTGTCGGAAAACTCCCGTATGGCATAGAAACCGCTGGTTGCGGTCATATGAGTGCTATTGGTAAGTACTTTAAAAGACTTTTTTCAAAATATCTTGGAGAATTACCATTTAGAGGAGATGAATTAACTGATTTCATGGTTAAAATTTATGAGATTATGAAATCGGCTCAAATCTTACATTCATTTGAAATTAAAGGGAACAAAGGAAACGTGATGGGCTATAGATTGCGCCTAGATCAGGTAGTTTGGAAATTAGGAGATGAAAAAACAGTGGAAATAGATAAGGTTCGAATAAATGCCATTGAGGAACTGAAAATTGAGCCGAATACTTATTTTCAGAATTACTATAAAGTAAACTATGCCAGTCTAAACAAAACGATTTATGGCGCAGAACATACTGGACAATTACCATCCTTGGTCAGGCAAACTAGAGAAATAGATTTTCGTGCTGGTGAAATATCTGCACTTTTCTGCTCACCCACTATGGAACTGGGTATTGACATTAGTAGTATGAATGTTGTGCATATGAGAAATGTTCCACCTGGTCCTGCGAATTATGCACAAAGGAGCGGACGTGCTGGCAGAAGTGGACAAACAGCACTTGTGATGACTTATTGCTCCAATAGTTCTCCGCATGATCGGAATTATTTTCAAAATTCAACTGAAATGGTTGCTGGAGTGGTTGCCGCTCCTAAACTAGATTTATCCAATAAGGAATTGATTGAATCTCATTTCAATGCTTATATCTTCATGGAATTAGGTTTAACAAAAGTTAGAACTTCCGTTGCGGAAATATTGGATCTTGAGCAAACTGATGAACTCCCAATTAGAGAGGAGATCAAAGCGTATATCCTAGAGCAAACGGAAGAACGTAAAGACGATTGGATTAAACAATTCAAGAAAACACTCGCTAACATCCTTCCTGAATTGGAGGAAAGCACGTGGTATTCGGAAAGAAAACTTGAAATACAAGCCGCTAAATATTTTGAAATTTTGGATAAAGGTTTCAAACGTTGGAGAGACTTATATCGCAATGCGAATCGGTTAATTGAAAAGGCTAGAATGGTCATGGATGATCCTACAATTAAATCCAAAGCACAGGAAAAAAATAATGCGAATAAAGATCATTATTTAGCCCAACGACAACGTGAATTGTTATTGAATGATTCAATTAATAACACCTCTCAATCAGAGTTTTATATTTTTCGCTATTTGGCTGCAGAAGGATTTTTACCAGGCTATAACTTCACGAGGTTACCCGTTCGAACGTTCATTGGTAATAGGAACAAAGGGGAATATATTTCTCGCCCCAGATTTATTGCGCTTAAAGAATTTGGTCCAAACAATTTAATCTACCACATGGGGAATAAATACCGTGTAAATAGAATGATGCTGGCAGATTCTGAACATTTATTGCATAAATTAAAAATCAGCAAATCTACTGGTTATGTCTTTTTAGATCAAGAAGGGATTAGTGTAAACAATGACCCGATTACGAACCTTGAATTGAATAGTGATGATCGTGTTGAAACTAAACCTAACCTATTAGAACTTTCAGAAAGTCAAACCAGATTAATGGAACGAATCTCTTCCCAAGAAGAAGAACGTGCCTCAACGGGTTATGACATTGAACAATATTTTTCTTTCTCTGGAGGAATTCGAAATACGCAGAAATGTTCCTTATCATTTAATGGAGAACAATTACTCGAATTAAGATATGGTCCGTCTGCTCGACTCCTCCAAATGAACAGAAAGTGGAGACGTTCAAAACCAGGAGACGAAAACGGTTACAATATTGGCTTAAATACGGGCTTTTGGAAAAATCCTTCCGAAGATGAAGTAGATCCAGATAAAGACCCCATTAAAAAAGTACACGTTTTTGCAACTGATATTGCAGATGTACTTTACATGCAACCCGTTAAAACACTTGGCTTAAATGAGGATGGTGTGATTACGATTGCTTTTGCTTTAAAACGAGCGATTGAAAAAGTTTTCCAAATTGAAGAAAGAGAGCTTGGAGCTTGGAGTATGGGATCAGGAGATCATGCAAATGTATTGTTCTATGAGGCCGCGGAAAGCAGTTTAGGTGTGCTTTCAGAACTGACCAAGAATCCATCTTTGCTTAAAAAAGTATTCGAAGAGGCATACAAAACGTGTTACTTCAATCCTGAAACGAGAGAAGACGATAAACCTGAAGCCTTAAGAGCTTCTTATGACGATTTGCTCTCTTATTACAATCAAAGAAATCATGATGTGATTGATCGCCACCTAATAAAAAAACCTTTGGAATTATTAATGGATGCTGCGATTGAAG
>CAKZPK010000338.1 GCA_937139035.1 uncultured Crocinitomix sp.
TCAAATGCAGTTCAAGTCGATATGGTGAAGGAATTAGGCCAAGTGGTTTACTCGGCTCAATTGTCAGGAACTACAAACTTAATTAGTTTACCTCAAGTTGCTAGAGGAGTTTATATTACTAGAATTACCAACAATAACAGCATTGCTTATCAACGTTTTGTTATTGAATAACATTTTAACCGTAAAATCGGTTTTAAATTGATGTCAAGGAGGTTCGTAATTGGACCTCCTTTTTTTATTCGAAATAATGGAATTTATCATTAAACTTAATAGTAGTCAGCTTACTAAAGCGTTAATAAATAAGATTTATCTGGGTCTCGTCCTTTTTTGCTTACTTTTTTGTGTTAAGACAAAAAAGTAAGGGCTAAGATGATTACTGAGACGACTTTCTATTTCGCTACGAACTCACTTAGAAATTCTTAAAAAAATCATTATTCACTCCCAAAACCAATCGCCATAATCTCAGCTACAGCTAAATCATAAGCCTCAATTGTTTTCGCTTTTTTAATCTTTTTAAAGGTTTTATGAGGGTTTGGAAATGTTTGAGCGAAATACTCCCAAAAAGATGTCATTTTAGTCAATACGTGGCTTCGACCAGACAGCGCACTCGCATAATCGTGAAATAAAGTATCTATGAATTTTTGAAAACGCTCTACCCTATCTTCCGGATAATTTGTAGTATTAGCTTTAATCATAGCTGGTAAAAAAGGATCGGCAATTAAACCACGTCCAATCATCCAATGATCAATTTCCGGAAATTGATCTTGCATTGCTCTAAAACCTTCAACAGTTGTAATATCACCATTATAATAAATTTTGTGTTGAGTATCCAAACATTGTTTAAAGGACTCTAAATCAACCCCGCCTTTATAAAGTTGCTTTCCAATTCTGGCATGAATCGCTATATTCTTAATCGGATATTTATCCAAAACAGGTAAAACATCTAAAATTTCTCTCGGATGCTCATAACCAAGTCGCATTTTCATAGAAACAATAATATCCGTTTCATTATGAACCCTTTCTAAAACATGATTGATTCGTTCTGGGTCATTAATTAAACCTGACCCCATACACCTTTTCGTAACCATTGGATATGGACATCCTAAATTCCAATTAAGTTCATTATATCCTAGGCTTTGCACATATTTAACTACAAATAAAAATTCATCAGCATCATTAGTCATTACTTGAGGAATTAACTCGTTAACCGCATTGTTTTTCGGCAATAAATCCCGTTCATAATTCGGTTTTATAGCCATTTTACCGTTTAATCGAATATAGGGAGCGTAATAAGTGTCAATTCCACCAAAATATTTGTGCAAGGCATTTCTAAATCGAAATTCAGTAAAGCTTTGAAGTGGTGAAGACAGTAATACGGTTGACATTTAGAATCTTTGGGCAAAGATTAAAATTAAATTCGGATGTACATGTGAATTTTAGTTACAAAAAAAAGGTTCAACATAATTGCTGAACCTTTTAAATATTCTGATTTGTTTTTATGTTAAAATGAGTTTAAACCATAAACAATCTGGACTATAATCCCACGATATTGTAAAAGGCGCAGCAGGCATTGATGACCCACAACTTGGTAAACAAGGGCTGTAAAGCACATACTCGGTTGCCCCATATATAACGCCTACTCTAAATAAGCCTAACGGCACTGCAAAGTTTGTAGTTTGTTCATCACCAATTAGAAGATCAAAATCTACATTATCAGGAGTACTAGGCACACAAGGCGAAGATGTAAACTGAATTCCAATATGCAAATCAACCCCTGTGTTGTTTTTAATATTGATTCCTCCTGTTTGTGCATGAGATAATAATGTTGCAGTCAATAGTGCAACTAATGCGAATAACTTTTTCATAATAATTAAGTTTTAGTTTCCTTAAATATAGCGAACATTATTTGAATAAAATTGAACTACCTTTACTGCACATGCAAATTGAAATTTTATATGAAGACGAATATTTGGTCGTGGTGAACAAACCCAATAACCTATTGGTACACGCCTCTTATTATGCTCGAAACATTAAAGATCCATCTTTAATAGCCCGTTTAAAAACTTCAATTGACACAAAACTCTATCCAGTTCACCGTCTTGATTATAAAACCTCAGGCGTTATTATATTGGCCAAATCGTCAGTAATTGCTTCTGCAATTCAAAAACAATTTGAAACCAATAGTATCAAAAAAAGGTATTTTGCCCTCGTTCGAGGATATGCGAATGAAACAGGGGTAGTTGATACTCCAGTAAAAAATCCAGAAACAGGTGTTTATAAAGATGCTAAAACGAGTTACAATTCGTTACTGTATACTGAGGTTGATATACCAGTGGAGCCCTACCCTAAAAGCAGATATACTTGGGTTGAACTATTTCCGCATACAGGGCGAATGCATCAGTTACGAAAGCATATGAATAAGATTAGTCATCCAATAATTGGTGATCACAAATATGGAAACCGACATCACAATAAAATGTTTGCTGATGAACTAGGGTTTGAAAACATGTTTTTACACGCTGCAGATATTGCTTTTACACATCCTGTAAGTAAAACGGAACTAAAGATTGTAGCAGATTTGCCAGAGTTTTGGATGGATGCTTTTTATGCGATTGATATTCCTTTACTCAATTTTACAGCAATTTCAAATAATAATCAAAATCACTCGGGCGAATAAGGTTTTTAGCTTTTACGGGCTTTATTTCTGCAAAATTTTGAGAATGGGAATACACATATCCCATGCGCTGATACCAATCACTAATTTGTTTTTTAAATGGCACTTCAATTCCTTTTGGACGTAAAATTTCAAGCTGAATCTCTGTTGCATTATTCGCTTTTGCATCCTGCTCTACTCGATTAACCAAGGCTCTCCCTATCCCTAAACCACTTTTATTAAAATCTGCACATAATAAACTGAAACTATAGGTTCCTTTTTTTCTTTCGTAATAATGAACACCACCAACAACCTGATTATCGATATAGGCAATTAACACTTCACCTTTATCAATCAATTCATTGTATTCATCAAACGTAATGCGAACATAGTCTTCTCCCCACACTTCAGTTTCAGTGGCGGCATATGCTATTCTTAAAAACTCGTGCAATTGTTTGCGATCTTCGTGACTAACCGAGGGAGTGTTTGCAGGAATAATATGTATCATGAGTTAAAAATAAAAAAAAGTCCTAATTGAAGTTTGATCTTCAATTAGGACTAATATCGTTAATAATTGGACTCAACTGCCCTATTTATTATCCTTTTAATTCTGTAATTTTAGCTTTAGTTGCTTTGAATTCGTCAACCATACCTGCTTTACCATAAGCTGATTTTAAAGCCTCTAAAATTTGAATATCCTTAGGTTCTTCTTTTGAAGCGTTCTCTAAGTAACCAACAGCCTTTTTAAAGTTATCTTTTGATTCAGTAATTTTAGCATCATATTTAGCATTGTACTGAGGATCGTTAAAGTCATAAGTATTAGCCTCGTTGTTTGCATCAGCCCCTTTATTGAAGTAGAATACACCTAAAGAATACTTAGCATTGGTATGTCCTGGCTCAAGCTCTAACGTTTTGTTGTATGCAGATTCAGCATCATCCATACGTCCCATACTTTCATAAATAATTCCTGAATTATAAACTAAAGCTGTGTTGTCTGGAGCCAATGTAACAGCAGCAGTCAATAATTTTTCAGCCTCGGCGTTATTATCTTCATCAATGTAAAAGTTAATGCTTTG
>CAKZPK010000339.1 GCA_937139035.1 uncultured Crocinitomix sp.
AACTTCTTCGAAGTTTGCACCGCTAAGCGTAAGCTCAATGGGTGCCGTACGAGGAATCAAGCCTAACCCTGCCATAGAGACATTTATTCCTGCAAACTGACTTTGAAGCTCTACTCTTAAGTCTTTCATGTATGTTTCTGTAGGTTGAAAATCTCTTTGTTCCTTTGATTTTAATTGAATTGTAAATTCAGTTACATTTGGAGAACCTACTCCTAGACTCCCAATACCAGTACTTGGCCCACCAACATTACTGAACACGGTTAAAATATCTGGTTGATGAAGTAAGAATTGTTCTACTTCGTATGAAGCAATATTATTTTGCTTTAGAGAAGTCGTTTTATCATATTCGAGAGATAACCTAAACTTGCCTTGGTCTCCAGTGGCAATTAATTCTTTACCAATAATATTTTGTTTCAACATTACTCCTGTTAATGCGAACATCACTAATATAATTCCAATAAAAATGAGTTTATGGTTGAGCACCCATTTCAACTGGTTTCCATACCAATTGGTGAAATTTTCCAGTTGTAATTCAAACCATATCAAAAATTTATTGAAGAAGTTTGTAGGTTTTAAATCCTCAGATTTACCAATTCGAGAGGCCATCCATGGTGTCAGAGTGAATCCAACTAATAAACTAGTAAGCGTTGAAGTAATTACAACAACAGAGAATTGCTTTAGCATATCTGCTACGAAAACTTGCAAAAAGAGAATTGGTAAAAAAACCACAATATCTACAAGTGTAATTGATAGTGCAGAAAACCCTATTTCCATACGTCCATCAAGGGAAGCTGTTCGTTTATCCTTTCCCATATCCAAATGGCGTTGAATATTCTCTAATACCACGGTTGCATCATCCACTAAGATTCCAATAATTAATGACATGGCAAGTAGCGTCATGAGGTTTAGTGTATAACCGAGCATCCACATAACTGCAAAAGCAGTTACTAAGGATGTTGGAATGGCAACCAACACAATTAATGCATTTCTAAAACTTCTCAGGAATAGCAGCATTACTAATGACACTAACAATACAGCCATAATCAAATCAAAAACAACAGAGTTCACCGCTGCAATTGTATTATCAGTACTATCATCAGCAACAATGAACTCAACATTACTTGCTTTGTTTTGTGATTCAATCCATTGTAATTTTTCTTTGACTTGAGTAGAGACATCAACGGCATTTGCGTCACCTTGTTTTTTTAAGAGAATTCCAATGCCATTTTTCCCATTAAAACGACTAACAGAAGTAATTGCCTTTACACCATCCTTGACCACAGCAATATCTTTTACATAAATAGAAGTGCTTGGTGGAAAAATAGCCACCTGAATGTTCTCAATATCGTGTAAAGTATTGTATTTCGCTGATAATTTAACAGAGTTGGATTGCATATCATTTTCAATGTCTCCTGCAGGGATGTCCAATCCAGAACGGTTGATTGCTTCTACAACTTGAAGTATTGAAATTTTATAATACGCTAGTTTGTTTTCATCTATTAGGACTTGAATCTCCCGCTCTTCACCACCTAAAATAGTTAACTCAGCAACTCCTTTTATCTGTTGGATTTGGGGCAAGTATTCATCCTGCATGTATTGATAAAATTCAGTAGCAGGCAAATCACTCGTCCCACTTATAGACATAATAGGCAGATCATTAGGCGAAACCTTGCTCATTTCCGGACTTAATACATCTGCTGGTAATTCCTTGCTAATATTGTCAATATACCGTTGAGCATCCTGCATGGTCTTGTCCAAATCCGTTCCATATTCCAAATTGGCAATAATTACAGAAGCATTAGGTAATGATTTTGTAACCAAATAATCAACCCCTTCTAAATTTGAAAGTGCATCTTCTATTTTTCGTGAAACAGAAGTCTCTACCTCTTGCGGCTCAGCACCTGGATACACCGTTTTAATCACAACTACTGGCTGATTAAAATCAGGCATTAATTCGTAACTTAAATTTTTAAACCCAATATACCCTAATAGGATAAACAGACTAAATAACACTATAATTAGCGAGGGTCTTTTAATTGAAATCTCCGTAATATTCATAGCTTAAGAATTATTGGTTCACAATTACATTGGCGTTATCAAATAGGTTGACAAAACCTCCAATTACGACAGTATCTCCTTGCTGAATATTTCCTGACACGGAAAGTATATCACCATTTCTTGATAGTATTGAAATAGATGTTCTAATCGCTTTTCCTTTTGAAACTAAATAAATCTCTGGGTTTGATTCTGAACCGATAATCGCTACTGATGGAATTGTAAGCGTATTACTCTTTGTTTCGTCAGTTACGAACTTCAGTTCACCAATCATTTTAGGTTTAAGCCCTGTTGAATTTTCAAGCTGGAACTCAATTTTAAAACTATTTCCCAATCCACCTTTACTACTCACTTGACTTAAATTTACAGAGATAGGATCGATAGCGATACTTGTTTTCACAGAATAATTCTGACTATCATTAAATAGGAATAAATCCTCCTCCGGTACATTAATCACAAACTTTAAATCTGTCTGATTAATCAACTCAAACAATGGAACAGCTGGAGACGCAAAGCCACCTACTTCGCAAAACTTCATTGATATCACACCATTGAATGGAGATCTAACCGTTGATTTACTTATCTGTTCAAGAATTGTTTTTTTCTCAGCTTCAACTGTGGCAATTGCATTTTGCGTTTTTTCTAATGTTACGGCTGGTACTGCATCTTCATTTGATAATGTTAAATAGCGTGCTTCATCCTTTTTAAGACCATCAAGTTTCGTTTCTAATACATTCAATTGTAATCGAAGCATTTCGTCATCCATTTTCAGTAATGCTTGTCCCTTTGTAACTACCTGCCCTTCCTTCACAAATATTTGCATGATTTTCCCCTGAATATCAGCACTCAACTTTACCTCATTCATGGATTCAAAAACACCACTAAATATTTTTTCTTGCGCAATATCATTTCCTTTTACAATATCTCCCAACACTTGCACAGAAGCTTCTATATCGTATTGATAGACTCTATTTTCAGCTTCTTTTTTGTTTAAAGTAAGTTGAACTACAATAATTGCTAGTATCCCAACAATTACTAATATGCTTATGATTCGTTTCATACCTTTATTTATTTGAAATGTTATTGGTTAATTTTTTTAATACAAGATCTGATGCTAGAAACTCAGCTATACGCTGGAGATAATTTTGCTGATTTTGGATCAATTCATTTTGTGCAATCAGCAGATCATTGATTGAGATAAGTCCCTCCTTATGCTTTTTCTCTTCTTGTATATAAATTGATTGAGCCAATTCAATTTGCTGCTCGCTTAACTCAACATTATTAAATGCATTTTCTAATTTTAAAATAGCATTTGCAATTTCCACTTGTCTAGCATCTTGAATCAGTCCTTCTTTTAACTTTAAATTTTCAAGTTGTACTTGTTTTTGTTCAATCTTTTTATTTGTAACCGTCCCATTGAATAATGGATATGAAAAACGGACTCCTGCATAACCGATTGGGTAGAAATTTAAAAACTCGTTTGGACTTTGATCATACCCTAAACCTTGTATTCCGTAAGCCATAATTAAACCAACATCTGGTAAATATTTAGATCTTTTTAAAGATTTTAAATCTATGTTGATAATCTCTTGCTCTAGTTTTACAATATCAATATCCTTGTTCCCATTATCCGCATATTTCATTAAATCAATCATTAAAATATTCTCCTCAACTTCGAATGTGACATTACTTCCTGTTAGCAGCTGAAGCCCATTGTAAATTTGTTGTAATCTCACTTCTAGTGTAGAATAATAGCTTTGTAATGTTGAAACCTTTAATTCAAGCTTTTTTACATCATTTTGATTCGCTAATTTTTCTGCAACTAAGAGCTCTATATTATTTTTAACTCGTTGCGTATTTACTATTGTTGCATCAATAAAAATCATTTGACTTTTTAATAGCTGTGCATTGCGATAGATATTGGATATTTCGAAATAAACCTGATCATATGTTTTTTGTACTTCCAATTCAAGAATATTTTGTGTGGTCTCCAGTTTATTGATATTTCCCATTAAAGCTGATGAATAGATTGGAGCTTGAAGCAATACATTTGCATTGATATTATGAGGCACACCAAATTGGGCTTCTTTAAACTGTCCATCAGGTCCACCAAAAACAGATAAAGGCATTAATTGGTATGGTAACTCAATAAAGTATTTATACTCACCATTCACACTTACCTTTGGCAGTAGATATGATTTTACTTCTTTATATTTTAAAGCTGCCAATCCTTGATTATTTTCAGCAATGGCAATGCGCGTATTATTCGCGTAGGCACTATCAACGCATTGCTCTAGTGTCCATGTTTGTCCATATAAATTTGAACTAACAAAAATCAAAATCAACACGTTAGTAATTACTAACTTCATAAGGCAAAAAATTTTAGTTTAACAATACCATTCAACTGGTTTATAATTCTTTTATCCAATGCATAAACATTGATTCACTACGTACAAAATCACCTTTTTTTAGCTCCTTTAAGCAATTGTGAAAGGCATTTGTATTCCTTCTATTTTTCTTTAATGCTTATTTGAAATAGGCATTAAATTCATTCATTGATTCTTTTATTAATTGAAAAGATTCCTCCTGTAACTCACCAGTAGAAGCTTCATTTAACCCACTCACAAGTTCTATAAATGGAAGCAGCCATTTATGTAGTTCATCATGTGCTTGACCTGTCATTGTGCAATTGGATGTTAATAACCCAATATGGTCATCTAATTTAGATCCAAGCTCTTCTAAATTTGGATCTACCTCACCCGAAGTTGATTGAATGTCTGATTCCATGTTTTCAATATGAATCATCATTTCTTCATTCACTTCCCATTTTTGATTGTTTACCAACTCAATACCGTACGTATTTTTAATTTGCTCACCGTTCTGACTTGACTCTTCGTTATTTGAGCAACTTAAAAACACAACAGCTATCCCCATTGTTACAATAAAAAAAATCTTTTTCATTTTTCGTTAGTTAGTATTCACTAACAAAGGTAAACTAATTTTAATTATTTGCCTAAATAAATTTGCTAAATAATTTTCAATGACACTATTTCACACTCGAAACCAATCTTAATACACACTGATTACACCCCATTATTATGGCATTTGAAACATTCAATATAAAATGTCTGAAGAAACTAGTCTAATGCCTTTACTGCACTATATGAATAGAGAAACGGATCATTTTTTGGCATCTACCTGTTCGAATTATGGTTGTTAAGAGAAGGGAAATAAAGGCTTGTACAACAACACTTTCCTCTACCAACTTATGTTTAATTTCCCATTATTCTATTCATCAATGCTGAAAAGACTTCACCAGCATCTCCCAAATCAGGATCATTTTTAATGACTTCAACTTGGCCATTATCATCCACTAACAAATCATATGACCATAAGAATGGCGCTGTATCCAAATCCATCCCAAATTGACCAAAACGTAAATCCCAAAAAATTAATTTATCTGATGCCTCCTCAATATAGTACCAACCTTCTGAAATATGAATAAGCTGCTTTATAACTTTCTGATCTTTGTATGGTTCAATTAAATGATGGTTCTTAACAAACTCTCTTGAAAATTCAATTTCTTGCGTATCAAATAAAGAATAATAGGCCGTCCGGTAACCATTTTCAGTTTCAACTAAGGAAGTCCACAAAATAGTATTAAGCGGTGCTGGCTTGGTATCCATTTCAACATAGGCAATGTTTTGGTCCTCTAGACTTTGCTTAAACTCATTAAATGTAATCCACTTTAAAACAAGTGTAATCACCATATAGGAGGTACTAATGATTAAGCCAGCGTTATTAAATTTTCTACGACGCGGATTGCTGCGTTTATGAAACATTGCAATAAGCAGAAATATCAGAAATGGTAATGTATATAATGGATCAATTACGAAAATATTTTGATATGCCAATCTATATTCAAATGGCCAGAAAAATTGTGTTCCCCAGGTTGTATGTGCGTCTAATAAAGGGTGCGTAACTGTAGCCCAAAAGAATAGCCACATCCAATTTTTCAAACTTGCCTCCTTCCACTTGTGATGAATTTTATGCGCGATCCATCCAAGAATAGGAGCAATCAAAATGGCAAAAACAATTGAATGCGAAAATCCTCTATGCATTTCTGTTGCCGTAATATCATCTGTAAAATACCGTAACAATACATCCAAATCAGGAATGGTACCAGCAATTCCGCCCCAAAGCATAGCCCGGTTACCAACTTTTTTTCCAAGTACGGCCTCTCCTACTGCTGCACCTAATACTATTTGTGTTAATGAATCCATTTCGTTAAAACCAGCTCAAATTTAGATATTCTACTGTGAAATGAAGACAATTAAATCTATTGAACTTTAAAATTTACAAGACTATAAGGGTATTTCCATCAAATAAAATCTACAAAATAAAAAGAGGTCGTTTGAATCACTTCAAACAACCTCTTCTTAAAATCAATTAATTCTCTAGTTTTTCACAACCTGTATCGTTTCATAATTATCCTCGTTTTTAATATTCAACAAGTATAATCCAGACTCTAATTCTACTAATGATAATTTTTCTTGATTTTGACTTACTCCAGTTGAAATAATTTTCCCTGAAATATCAGTCAATACATAAGAAAACGAACCATCCAATTGTATTGTTATGAAATCATTTGTTGGATTTGGATAAATGTTGAAATTTAATCCCTCAAATTCTCCAACGCTAGCTTGCGTCCCAACAACAATATGTGCCTGAGCTGAACAACCCGTTGCACCATTTACAACAACAGTGTAAAGATCATCTGCCAATCCTGTTAAATCCTCATCATCATCAAAATCTCCAGTTCCGTCAATATCCCAATCAAACGTGTAAGGTGTAACACCACCAGTCACGGTAATGTTTATTTCACCATCTTCAAATATCATTTCTTCAGTTACAACATAACTGATTTCTATTTCTTCGTTAACTGTGATCTCAATCTCATCAGAATCTGAACAACCATTCACGTCAGTTCCAACTACAGTATAAGTGAACGTACCAACCTCATCAATTGTATAAGGTGTTCCATTCTCAATTGCAATAGGATCCCAAACATAAGACTCAGCACCGGTACCTGTTAATGTGATAGAGTTCCCTAAACACACCTCTTCTAAGTCGGCTGTTGCGTTTACTGTTGGCACATCATAGACAGTTACATCAATTGTTTCTGAAGCAGAGCATCCAGAATCATCATATGTTCCTGTTAGTGTATATGTTGTTACCCCAACCTCTGGAGTAAAATCCATTGGTGACCATGTATACTCATCCGCATCTCCACCCGCACCTAGCACAACTTCATCTCCTGCGCAATATAATTCTCCACCAATTGTAGGTAACACTGTTGGTACAGCTAACACTTCAATGTCAATTGTTGAAGGACAATCAGCAGGATCACCTGTAGTTGCCGTATATGTAATTATTCCAACCATTTCGGGAAGAAAGCCAACGCCATCAGTCACTCCGCCATCCCAAATTACAGCTTCTCCACTTTCTGAAGTTCCTGATAGAGTAAGTAATTCGTTTTCACAAACACTCAATTCAGATGCCACAATAGTAATAGGAATACAAAGTGAGTTTATATCAATCACTTCTGTAACTTCACAACCATTAGCATCTCTTACAACTACAGTGTATGTTCCTGCTAATAAATCAGTCAAATCTTCTGGATCATCAAAATCGTCAGCTTCATCAGTATCCCAATCAAAAGTATAACCAGGTGTTCCTCCTGTTACTGTAAGATCAATTTCGCCATCCTCATCCGTTTCATCTATCGTTGTATACGTTACAATTAGTTCTGGATTCACTGTCACGTCAACAGAAGCTGTGTTTTCACAACCGTTATCATCTGTTCCTGTTACGGTATACGTTTCTGTTCCTCCAATTAAAGGTGTGAATGGCTCTCCATCAACTACCCCCATCTCCCAAGAATATGTTGTTGCTCCACTTCCAGTGAAAATTACGGACTCTCCGAAACAAATCTCATCATCATCTACTGATGCTGTTACAACTGGTAAAGCATTTACTGTTGCATCAACACTAGCAGTGTTTTCACATCCGTTATCATCCGTTCCGACAACGGTATACGTTACTGTTCCGACAGTTAATGGTTCAAATGCAGCTCCATCCGTCACTCCCATGTCCCATGAGTAAGATGTAGCTCCACCACCAGTGAAAGTAATCTCATCACCTAAACAAATCTCATCATCATCTACTGATGCTGTTACAACTGGTAAAGCATATACTGTTGCATCAACACTGGCTGTGTTTTCACAACTATTATCATCTGTCCCTGTTACGGTATACGTTTCTGTTCCAACAGTTAATGGTTCAAATGCAACTCCATCCGTCACACCCATGTCCCATGTATAAGATGTTGCTCCACCACCGGTGAAAGTAATCTCATCACCTAAACAAATCTCATCATCATCTACTGATGCTGTTACAACTGGTAAAGCATTTACTGTAATTGTTGTTTGAAAATCGCAATCATCAATATTTTCAGTTGAACCTGTATAAACAGTTGTTCCAACTGGTGGAGCAAAACTTTCACCATTTACAACTCCTAAATCCCATGTTACATCATCACCACTATCTGCAGTTCCATCTAAAATAATTTCTGCTCCTTCACATAGTACATTTTCAAATGGTTCAACAGAAATTGGGT
>CAKZPK010000340.1 GCA_937139035.1 uncultured Crocinitomix sp.
TTTAACCGCCAAAGCATACGGTCAAAAATTTTCATATAGTTATGAGATTTTGGGAACGGAAGAAGGATTAGCAAGCTCTGAAGTGTACTCCCTAATAGAGGATAACCGTGGTTACCTCTGGTTTGGGACAGATGCTGGTGTTTCCAAATATGATGGTTATGAATTTACCAATTACACCGTGGTAGATGGCTTAATTGACAATACTATTTTCAATTTACATGAGGATTATAAAGGGCGAATTTGGTGTCTAGGTTTTCGAAATGGTATCTGCTATATTCAAAATGATAGCATTCATACTTACAAATTTAATAAGCAACTAACTGACGCTATTCAAGACCTGGGTTGGCCATCCACTATAGCAGTTGATTCCACTGAAACTATTCGATTTAACATAAGTCCATGGGGGTATGGACAAATTGACAAACAGGGCTTAATAAAATTAAGTGGTTATAAACCATTGGATACCATATCGCACAGGATTGTGACCTTTGATGGGTCAATAATTGATTTGCAATGTGATTTATCAAGTAATTCTTCTCAGCAACTTTCAATATTTTATAAAGATGTCAAACGTTATTCATCTCACGTAGACGCCAATCCTTTTCATGTAAACTCTTACCTAATTAATGATGATACATACTTCTTCAATTTAGGTTCTACTATTGGTTATATAAATGCTGATACGGTTCTAATAAAACATCATTCTGAAGTTCCAATGACTATTACAAGAGATGATAAAGGACGTGTTTGGACTGCTTTTTTGAATAAAGGAATTACAATATATAATTCTGTATATGACCTATTCAATAATGCACCCCCTTCTGCCTCGTTATTGGATGGATTCAATGTTTCTAAAATTTTAAATCAACCGGGATCAGGCATGTGGATATCATTAGAAAATCGAGGAGTTTGTCACATTTACAATTATGACATTGAAAATTACTTTTTTGATGCAGTAAAACCAGTCAGCATCACCACCATAACAAAAAATGAGTCGGGTGAACTTTTTCTTTCTGTGCCTAATGAACATTTTTACAAAATCAATATAGACGGTAGTTTTTCACCAATTTCTGAAGGATATCTCAACGCAAGAGAAATTCAAGTAGACGAAGAAAAAAAAGTCATTTATATTGCTTCTTTTGAAGATAAACAAGCAGAAAAAACAAATGCCAATGGTTATTCTATTGAGCTTGTTCATGGACGTGGCGTTCATGTCATAAACGACAGTTCTTTTTGGGCTCTTTCAACGCAATCTTTACAATTAATAGTCAACAACCAAATCACCTTTGAAACGACAGGTTATCAATTTTTTAAAACCATTTATAAAGATAATAAAGGAACAATTTGGCTTGGGGGAAATGGTGGTTTCTTCAAAATAATAAATCAAGAATTAATTTCGTGTAATGCATTACTCGGCTTAACGAACAAACAAATTAAGGTAAACAAAATTAAAGGGTTCAAAAATGGTGGAATAATGATTGCCACTAAAAATGACGGCCTTTTGTTACTATCATCTAACAAAAATGTATTTCAGATTCCATTCAAAGAAGATGTTATTTTAGACATGTATTTGGATGATGATAATGAGCTTTGGCTTGGCACTAATAATGGCATTATTCATTTAAAAAAAGATCAACACGGTAATTTTTTGGTGCAACGCATTAATCATTTAAACGGGCTTTGTTCCAATCAGGTTAATTGTATTACTGGCATTGGAGATTTTATTTACGCTGGAACAGAAAATGGCTTGGCAAGATTCAATAAATGGGAGGTATTACCAGTCAACTTAGTTCCTAAAATTGGTATTCAATCTGTTTCTGTAAATGGAGATTTGATGCAATTAGAAAGTACGTATCAATTACCTCATCATCAAAAAAACATTGAATTTTCATTTTCCGGACGTTCGCACGATCATTCTGGCAACTTAAAATATCGCTATAAACTTGAAGGAGCAGATAAAAACTGGATCTATACAAACAATAGAATTGCACGCTACCCTTCTTTACAACCAGGAAATTATCAATTTAAAGTTTCGGCATCCAATAACCAAAGTGCGTGGAGTAATCTAAGTCAAATTAACATCATTATTAATTATCCTTGGTGGAGAACAAATTATTTTATTGCATTCGCTTTCATTGCAGGATTCATTCTAGTATTCTCCATTTATTATACCCGCCTTAAAAGGAAAACACGTCAATATGAAAAATCAAGGCAGATAGAAGAGCAAAAACTCAAATTAATTGAGGCCAAATTAGTTGCCTTACGCTCGCAAATGAATCCTCATTTTACATTTAACTCGCTCAACGCAATCCAAAATGTTTTGGTGAATTTTAGCGTAAAAGAAGCCATAACGTACATGACTAATTTCTCTACGCTAATTAGAGGAATTCTAGAAAATTCAGAAAAATTTTACATGCAATTAGATGATGAGCTAGATATGCTCAAACTCTATGTTGATCTTGAAAATTTACGCTTTGAAAATTCGATTAAATATACTGTGGAGCTGAATCTACTAACAGAGGAAAGTTTTATTGAAATACCATCCATGATTTTGCAACCATTTATTGAAAATGCCATTATCCATGGTTTAGCTCCTAAAAAAAATGGTGAACGGAAGCTCAGTTTAAGTTTTACCGAAGATGAAAACAATATTTATTGCACCATTTTAGATTCAGGAATTGGGCGAAAGGCTGCAAAAAAAATTAATGAACAAAGTGGCCTTCAGCGGCAATCGTTTGGAATAAAAATAACAGAAGAGCGATTGAAATTATTAGAAGGCGGCAATACAAATGAGTTCACATTTCATATAAGCGACTGCTACAATGAAAGTGGAGAACCGACAGGAACGAAAGTCAAAATTAAATTTAAAAAAGGAATTTATGTCAGCTAAAATAATTGACGCAGTAATAATTGATGATGAGCAACCAGCCAGAGCAGTGTTAAAAACTCTGCTATCTGAACATTTTAATCATATCAGAGTGATTGGAGAAGCGAATTCTGTTGAACAGGGCGTACAAATATTAAAAAAGTGTAATCCTACGGTTGTGTTTTTGGACATCAATTTGTCAGACGGAAGTGGCTTTAATTTGTTAGAAAAGTTAGATAAAATACCATTTCAGATCATTTTTGTTACGGCTTATAATTCCTATGCAATTAATGCATTTAAGGTAAATGCTTTAGACTATATTTTAAAACCAATTGGTTTAACAGAACTAGAAAGAGCTGTTGAACGATTAGATTTATATCCCGCAACAGTTAATGAAAAAAACTTAACAGAAATAGCAGACAACTGGCGGCATCAAAAAAATGACCAGTCTAGCAAATTAGCAATTCGAGAATTTGATGGAGTGCGTTATCTGCAAATTGGCGATATTATCCGTTGTCGATCTCATAATAACTATACAGAATTCCACCTAGTATCAGGCGAAAGAATTATGACTTCTAAAACCTTAAAAGAATATGCTAAAATTCTAGAGTCTTATAGCTTTTTTAGAATTTACCAATCTCATTTAGTAAACCTTTTAATGATAAAAAAAATACTTAATTATGAAGGGTTGTTTGTTGAAATGGATAATGGTGATGTTTTAGAGCTTTCACGAAACAAAAAAAAGGTGCTTTTTGAAAAAATGGAGGCGCTGCAAGTGTAATAGAAGGAGAATTTTCTCTTGCAATAACACTGTAATACATGGGTTAGGACTAGTAACTAAACTAAAAATATGTTAAGAAACTATAACTTTTAGCAAAATCAACATTTAGTAGTAACATATTACAACAACAATTCGTTCTATTTATTAAAGCGCTCCCACCCGTAACCCACTTTGTAAAAATTAGATTACTATAATTATACACCAAACAATCTGGTCTTATTATACTTAACAGATCAAAATTAACGTTATTCAACTAGTAATATAACTCACACGTTAGTATTGTATAGTTTTGTAAATTCATCACATTATGAAGATATTCATTGTAGAAGATAATGCAAGTCACCTTAAACTACTGAAAGCCAAGGTCAATTCATTGGGATATCAAGTAATTGGGTCAAGCCAAACAATACAGCAAGTGCTACCTACGATTCAACAAACACTTCCAGATGTTGTCCTGGTAGACATTAATATTCAAGGCGAAAATCACGGCATCCAATTGGCAAAAGAAATAAAAGAAAATACAAATGCCGCAGTACTTTTTATTACTTCTCAAAGCGAGAGTCAGGTAATTTCAGATGCCGTAGCTGCAGCACCTGATGGTTATTTAGTGAAGCCTGTTGATCCAGCAGATCTTAAAGCAAATATTGAACTTGCAGTATTTAAAAATGCCAATAATTATATCGAATCTCAAATACAGGTTGAAGATGAGTTTTTAACCGTGCGAACAGGTGAAAAACTACAGGTTTTACAATTTAAAGATATCAAGTACATTAAAGTGGATGCTAAAAACTATGTCACTTTATTAGACGTAAATGATAAACCTTTTGTAATTCGAGATTCCTTAAAACATGTTATTGGCTCAATTTTGCCCCAAGGCTTTATACGGACACACCATAGCTACGGCGTAAATATTGATTATATTTTATTTATTGACGAGCGCGAACAAACAGTTCATTTAAAAACAAATGATGCTATTCCAATAGGAAAATCATTCAAAAAAGAAGTTTATGAAAAAATGAATATTAAATCATAGACTGACATATTAGATTCAACAATTGATCCCCGTGTTTGAATTTTACCAAAACTTAATTCACACCCGATTATGAAAATATTTTCAAGTATTTTTTTCTTACTGCTCCCTTTTATCTTAATCTCGGCAAAAGATAATGATATCCTTACACAGGCCGATAAATACAACTTAAACTTAGAACGAAGGGTTGATAGTTTAAAAAGCCTGTCTTTTAGTAACAAGTATGACGAAATAAAGAACATTCGTGAAATCCTTCATGTTTACAGAGACTTGAATAACGACAGTGCTCTTGTTTATAGCTATAAAGAACTTGAAATTGCTAGACAATTAGGAGATGCTGATGAGCTTGCATCTGCCAGAATTAATATGTCTGGAATCTTACATCAGATTGGAAAATTTAAACTTTCTAAAAGCCTACTGACATATAACCTTCTAGAAAGAGATTTAATTAATGACACCATAGTGGCCTCTACACAATCTGTATTAAGTAATGTCTATATAAGTACTGAAGAGTATGATAAGTCTATTGCAGAAGGGCTTGCTGCGGCTGAAGCTTTTGAACGGTTGAAAGACAGTAGTAATGCAGGATTTTCTTATATCTCCATTGCAGAAGTGTATTCGTTGGCATTAGACAATCAAGTCGAAGGTATAAAATACATCAAAAAAGCCATTCATTTTTTAAGTGCCAAATCCGCATCAAAAGAATATTTAATTGCCGCACTTTTAACTTACGGAGATTTGAGTATAGCGCAAAAAGATTATAAAAATGCGCTCAATGTATTTTTAGAGGCTGAACAAATAGCAATTAAACATAATGAATACTGGTACTACCCAGATATTATGTCAAAACTAGGTAAGGTTTATTATTTTAAAAAAGAGCATAAAAAATCAATCTATTACCTTCAAAAAGCAGCCAATAGATTAGAAAGTAATGGCACTAGTCAAGCGGGTAGATATGAATATTTAGGTTTGAATTACAGAGATCTCAATCAACCCAAAAAAGCAATTTCATATTTTAATTTATGCCTAGATTATGAGGAGAATCCAAGATTATTGAACTTTTACAGAGAATACTTGGTGGAATGCTACTTGCAAATAGCAGATTATCAATCCGCATTCAATATTCAAAATGAAATAACAGCCTATAAGGACCATATCAACAAATCAAATCAAAAAGAAAAAGTAACCGAGATTATTGAAAAATATGGCAATGAAAAAAAGCAACAAGAAATCAATCTTTTAAGCATTGAAAAATCACTGCATGAAAACCAAATTAAACAACAACAATTTATCCTTTACGGAATAATCGGATTCTTCATTTTAGTAATCGGTTTTGGCCTTTTCTGGTATCGAACAAGAATTAAATTAAAAGTAACGCATCAAAATTTAGAAACCGCCCAATTACAACAACGGTTTTTACGTACACAATTAAATCCGCATTTTTTCTTTCATGCCTTAACCTCTATTGAAAGTTATATTTATAGCAACGATAAAAATCAAGCGGCATCATTCCTTCGCAACTTTAGCAAACTTATGCGGAATATCTTAGAGTTTTCAGATGTCAATTTTATTACGCTGCAAAAGGATGTTGATTTTATTAAAAAATATATAGAACTACAACGCCTTAGTCACGATTTTAAGTTTCAATCAAAAATCAATGTTTCAACCTCGCTTGACCTTTCTCAAATTTATGTTCCGCCAATGCTAATTCAACCTGCTGTTGAAAATGCAATATTGCATGGTGCTATTGAAGCAGAAAATGGAGTTGTTACTATAGACTATATCCAAAATGGCTCGCATATTGAAATAAAAATTAGTGATAATGGCAACAGAAAAACAAAAAAAGCTAACTCTGCCAGTAAACTCAACCGTTCAATGAGTACTGATATAACTTTTAAGCGAATTAAAAATATCCGCCATGTGCACGGAATTGATGTCTTTTATAAAGCATTTGAACCAGAAAGAAATCAAGATAAATCAGTTGTCCTATTTCGTTTTCCTATTGATTTTAAACCTGCACTTGCGCTAAATTAACTTTCCACTATAATTGTTGCTTTTTCCTCACGAAACTGCCACTTATCCTCACGGGCAAAAAACGCCTCTTTATTTCAGCTAGATTTGATCTTATAGTAGCAAATCATTAACCCACTTATTTGCAATTATATTGCGCATACCCTTGTGGTATCGCTATATAAACAGGCATTTATGGGTAATGAAAATTATACTGGAGGATGCCCAAAATCCATTAAAAGAGTAAGCAATTAAATAACACAAGACTTATGAAAAAGATTAAAAATGACATTATTGAACCTGATGGAAAAGCTTCCTTTCAAACCTCAAGGTTCATGAAGCTAAAAAGCATAGTTTTCATGCTTATATTATCATTCATTGGTACAAGTTCAATGGCGCAAACAATGTGCCCTGGAGGAGGTTGGGAAAATGAACCTATTCAAGACCCAGATGGATGCTGCATTTTATTTGACATGCTACCAAGCACACTAGATTTTCCTTGGGCATACTGGTTCGTAGTTGCAGATGGTGAAACTTATAATAATTCAACCTACCCTACTGGCGATTTTGAAGTTTGTTATGAGGACGCTGGTATGGAAAATGTTGTCGTAACATATGTAGACGCCTTTGGTGTTACATTGTGTGAAAACGATTGGACTGTTTTTGTTGAAAAGGGATGCGGTCCTGACATTATTTGTGAAGACTGTATTGATTTTACGGGAATTACTGTTGAAACAGAAGATCTATGCACTTTTGACTTTGAAATGATTTACACTATAAATCCAGATTGTGGTGGTATTACTATTGTTTCTGAATCATGGGAATATGGTTATTTTGGTGGGCATGGCTCTGGAGCTACAGATAGTCATACTTTCCCGGGAGATGATACATATAGTGTCGTTGCAATAATAGAGTACACGGTAGATGCAACTGGTGAAACTTGTAAACAAGAACAAACTGTTGATGTAAATGTAACGGGTTGCTCACCTGGAGGAGTTGATTGTACACCTTTTGAACTTATCAGTGCAACAGATGGTGAAATGACAATAGGACTTACAACAAAAGATCCATGCACAAGTCCAACTTATGAGATTAATATTACCGAATTTGGCAGTGGAGTTCCATTATCACCAGCTACTTACACTACTACTGAAGTTTCACCAGACGTTTGGGAAGCAACTATAACAGGATTAGATCCTTGTACACCTTACCAAATTGAAGCTGTATTACTTTGTGATGGAGTTATTGTAGGTGCTTGCACAAATGGTACTGCATGGGAAACTGATTGCCCAACATTCCCATGCTCATCAGGATGTTTGACTATTGATGACATAGTTATTGAAAAAATAGATGGTTGTGATTATACGCTATCTGTAGATTACGATATGACAGATGCTTGCGGAGACATAGAAATTGAGTCAATTGATTGGGATTTCGGATTTGGTGGACCTGGTAGTATAGGAGAAGGCGAAGAAGTTGATGTAACATTTTTATGTGATGAACCTCAAACGGTCAAGGTAACAATCACTTACACAACTTACAGTGGTCATGAATGTAAAAAAACATTCTCAGAGTTAATTAATCCTTTTGGATGTGAAGAAGAATGTACTTCTTGCCTTTTAGATGAATGTTTAAGAGTTTCAAGAATTCTTGCAACGCCAAACGAGCATAATCCTTGTAAATACGAACTGTTTTTCGATTGGAGCAGCAGTATTTCATGTAACTCTTTTAGTGATATTTCAGTGGATTGGACGATTTTAGATGATATGGGAGCGATAATTGGTACAACTTCAGGCGAGCTTGTGAACTACACATTCCCTGGAGACGGAACATATACAGTAAAAGGAGTTTTCAATTATACTGTTGATGAAATGAAAAAATCATGCGACATATTAATTGAAATAGATGTAGTGGGTTGCGGCGAAAAAGAGGGACATAAACGTGGGCAATTTTCGGGAGATTCTGGAAAAACACTTACTGGTGATGCGATCAAAGCATCAACCGTTCCAAACCCTGCGGATGAAAATGTAACTATTACTATTGTTGATCCTTCCAACTCTTCAGACTTTGATGAACTTCAATTGGTCATCTTTGATATCAATGGTCGTGAAGTATACAGAGGAAATACAAGACTTGGAGCGCAAAAAATGATTGACGTAAGTCATTTTGAAAGTGGGCTTTATATCTATGAAGTAAGAGATGGAGAAACTGTACTGCTAAAAGAAAAGCTATTGATTAAGTAAGATTTTCATTGAATTACAGTATTAATTATAGAACGAACCGCCGGGTAAAATTTACTCGGCGGTTTTTTTTTTTGAATTCTTTAATCAGGTTTTTCTCTAGCACTAAGTGGGTCAAATACAAAACTTGTTTAGTTCTTAAACGACATTTTCCTTTATCTCTTGCACAACCTCTGGATTTAATAATGTAGATGTGTCACCCAAATTAGAAATATCATTTCCTGCGATTTTTCTTAAAATTCGGCGCATAATTTTCCCTGATCGTGTTTTTGGCAATCCATTCGTGAATTGTATTTTATCCAATTTTGCTATCGGACCAATATGCTCTGTAATAATTTGGTTGATCTCTTTTCGTAAATTATCGTGATTTCGATCTGCCCCCACCTCTTTCAATATTACATAACCATAAAGAGCATTGCCTTTTACATCATGAGGGAATCCTACAATTGCAGATTCAGCAACAGCCGGGTGTTCATTTATAGCATCTTCTATAGGTGCAGTTCCTAAATTATGCCCAGACACAATAATCACATCATCCACCCTTCCAGTAATTCTATAATAGCCAACGGCATTTCTCAAAGCTCCGTCTCCTGTAAAATATACATTATCATAAGCTGAAAAATAAGTCTCTTTATATCGCTCATGATTGCCCCATACTGTTCGAGCCATAGATGGCCATGGGTATTTAATGCATAACTTCCCCTCTACTTGGTTCCCCTGCAACTCTTCATTGTTTTCTCCCATTAAAGCTGGCTGAATTCCTGGTAAAGGTAAACTAGCATAGGTTGGAATTGTTGGCGTAACATAAGGAATTGGAGAAATCATAATCCCACCTGTTTCCGTTTGCCACCAAGTATCTACCAACGGGCTTTTCTTTTTCCCAACATTATCATTGTACCAATGCCAGGCTTCTTCATTAATTGGTTCACCAACAGAGCCAAGCACTTTAAGCGAACTAAGGTCATATTTATTTACAAATTCCACGGTTTCTTTTGCCAAAGCACGAATGGCTGTAGGAGCTGTGTAAAATTGATTAACCTTATGTTTTTCCACAACTTCCCAAAATCGGCCACAATCGGGGTAATTTGGAACCCCTTCAAACATGACAGTTGTTGCCCCATTTGCCAATGGACCATAAATAATATAACTATGCCCCGTTATCCAACCAATATCTGCCGTACACCAATAAATATCGTTATCTCGATACTGAAATACATTTTTAAAGGTATATGCCGTATAAACCATATACCCTGCTGTGGTATGAACCATTCCTTTTGGAGTACCTGTTGAACCAGAAGTATAAAGGATAAATAACGGATCCTCAGCATCCATTATTTCCGGCTCGCACTCTACCGAAGCTTTGTCCAACAAAGGTTGCAACCATTCATCACGTCCTTCTTTCATATGAATATCAGTGTCAATTCTTTTTGCTACTAATACAGTTGAAACGCATGCACATTTCTCTAAAGCCTCATCTACAATACTTTTTAAATCAATTGTTTTGGTACCACGAAGAGATCCATCTGAAGTAATCACAATTTTGCAATCGCTATCATTAATTCTAGTTGAAAGTGCCGTAGAAGAAAAGCCAGCAAAAACAACCGAATGAATAGCTCCTATTCTTGCACATGCTAAAACTGAGACTGCTAATTCAGGAATCATTGGGAGATAGATACAAACACGGTCCCCTTTTCCAATTCCTTTCTTTTTCAAAACATTTGCAAAACGATTCACTTTTTCTGAAAGTTGCTGATATGTGATATGTTGTGCAGGTTCATCAGGATCGTTTGGCTCAAACAATATGGCAGTTTTATCTGCATTTATTCTCAAATGACGATCAATACAATTCTCTGTTATATTTAATTTTGCTCCTTCATACCATTTCACTTCTGGTTTTGAAAAATCCCAACTCAATACTTTATCCCAACGCTTTCTCCATACAAAATGCTCCTCTGCTATTTCTTCCCAAAATAATTCCGGTTCTCTAATCGATTTACGATAAACTTTATAATACTCTTCAAGGTGCTTAATATGATAATTACTCATGCTTTTCGTAGTTTTTTATGATTGAATTACACCACCTTTATTCAAAAGTAAAAGTTACTATTCGGGTGTAATTCGGTTCTATTTTTTTAAATTTTATGTATTGATTCTTTAAAATTCGCAGGTGAAACGAATTCATATTTTTTGAATTGTCGATTAAAATAACTTGCACTATTAAACCCTGATTTAATAGCTACTTCAGTTATTCTAAGATGCTTATTTTCTTTCATTAATTTTTTTGCAAATTTCACTTTTTCCGAATTAAGATATTCGATTGGCGAAACACCCATTGTATTTTTAAACTTTTTATGAAAATGGGACGAACTCATGTAGACTTTATTCGCTAAAAAATCCACCGACATTTTCCTATCCGTTAAGTTTTCTTTTATAAAATTAACGATAAATCCAATTCTTGTATCGCTATACTCATTCCCTATATTTTTTATAATTAATTTCTTAGCCTTAGTCTGCAACAAACGTATTATTAGCTCATTAACCATCAAGTCTAAAAGCACATCTTTCGATTTATTATCCTTAACGAACGTATGCATAATCCGACTAATTAAATGACTTATTTGAGAATCATGTAACAAATGATCTGGAATAGCTGCCAATCTCCAATTAGGATTTTCCTCCTCTATAGTAACACAATTATTAAACTGTTCAATTACTCCCTCAATTCGTTCCTCAGTAATACCTACCGCTATGCACTGCGTAGGGTTACTCATACTCGCTATCGGAAAATCAATTATCATTTCCTTGTTTGCAGGAAAAACAACAGATTGACCTGGATAAAAGTCAAATTCATCCGCATCTCCTATATGCATAACTTTCTTCCCTGTCAGCATACTTGTTACTACGGGGAAATCAAAATTAAGCTGCACACGATCTGCAACGTGATAGGTTTCGAACATACTTAGCTCAAAATTGTTCGCAGAAAATGTAGTCTTATTTTCAACAAGCGTTGACAATACTCTTGACTGTCGTATTTCATTGATTAGCTTGCTCATCAACTCAAAATACTCAAAATGTATCATCTGACAATGAGAAAAATAGATACGTTCAATTAAATGATAAATATGTTCATCCTTTAATACAAATTCTAAGCATAAATTTCGAACGAGATGAATTTATTGTTCATCTATAACAGTTTAAAATTTCAAATCATGGAATACAAAAGACCAAGTTTTAAAGAAAGTTACAATAACTTCATTAATGGTGAATTTGTTGCGCCTGTAAATGGCCAATATTTTGAAAATACCTCACCCGTAGATAATTCCTTAATTGCTAAGTATCCACGTTCTGAAAAAGCAGATATTGATAATGCCGTTGCCGCTGCAAATGCTGCGAAAGACGCATGGGGAAACACGTCTGTTACGGAACGCGCAGCTATGTTGAATAAGGTCGCGGATATTATAGAAGAAAATCTTGAAGAATTTGCTTTGATAGAAACATGTGACAATGGAAAACCAATTAGGGAAACTTTGAATGCTGATATGCCTTTGTCTGCTGATCACTGGCGCTATTTTGCAGCTGTTATTCGCGCAGAAGAAGGTTCTGTTTCAGAACTGGATGCAAATACTTTATCAATGAATATTAAAGAACCTCTTGGTGTTATTGCTCAAATTATACCTTGGAATTTTCCTTTACTAATGTTATCATGGAAACTTCCTCCTGCATTGGCCGCTGGTAATTGTGTTGTTTTAAAACCAGCAGAACAAACCCCTTCTAGTGCTACTTTTCTTATGGAGAAAATTGCTTCCGTTTTCCCTCCTGGGGTAATCAATGTTGTGCATGGATTCGGTCCAGAAGCTGGAAAACCACTTGCATCACACGCTAATGTTGATAAAGTTGCCTTTACAGGCGAAACAACAACAGGGCAACTAATTATGCAATACGCTTCAAAAAATCTGAACCCAGTAACAATGGAATTGGGAGGAAAATCACCTAATATTTTCTTTAATTCAGTAATGGACGCTGATGATGAATATTTAGACAAGGCTATAGAAGGAGCAGTTCTTTTCGCATTTAATCAAGGAGAGGTTTGTACTTGCCCATCTAGACTTTTAGTCCAAGAAGATATTTATGATGCGTTTATGGAAAGAGTTATTGCAAGAACAAATGCAATCGTGCAAAGCAATCCTTATAACACGGAGACTATGGTTGGAGCACAAGCTTCAAATGATCAGCACGAAAAAATCCTTTCTTATATTGAAATTGGCAAAGAAGAGGGTGCAAAGGTATTAACTGGAGGCGGCTCTTGCTCATTAGAAGGTGAATTTGCAAATGGATTTTATGTACAACCAACAATCTTAGAGGGACATAACAAAATGCGTGTTTTTCAAGAAGAAATTTTTGGACCAGTATTAGCGGTTACCAAATTTAAAGATGAAACAGAAGCACTAGAAATTGCCAATGACACATTATATGGCCTTGGTGCAGGTGTTTGGACAAGGGATGCTCACCAACTTTATCAAATCCCACGTGCTATAAAAGCAGGTAGAGTTTGGGTGAACTGCTATCATGCCTATCCTGCACATGCACCATTTGGTGGGTACAAAAAGTCCGGTTTTGGTCGTGAAAATCATCTCATGATGATGAACTATTACCGACAAACTAAAAACATGCTTATTTCTTACGACAAAAATAAGCTAGGTTTTTTCTAGATATAAATCATTAATGGGACTGCTGAAACACGGCAGTCCTTTTTAATTACAAATGAATATTGAACTCTTATGAATTTTACACGCCTTGCAATTACCAATAAAGCCATTGACTTACTCAATCAATTAAAAGCAAACCATGAGCCGCTTATTTTTCATCAAAGTGGTGGATGTTGCGACGGGTCTGCTCCTATGCTTCTAGAAAAAAAAGACATGTATTTAGACGAAAGTGATATTCTATTGGGAAATTTGGAAGGTGTCAATTTTTACATGAATAAAGACCAATTTGAATATTGGAAACACACCCACCTTACAATTGATATTACTAAGGGCCGTGGATCGAGTTTTTCATTAGAGATTCCGCTGGGGTGCCGGTTTATTATAAAATCTCGTTTATTGACAAACGAAGAGAATCGTTATTTCAACTCCATTTAATCATCTTAACCTCCAATAATTTGCCAAAATCCATATAGAGTCTATTTTTATTTTCAACCCACACACACCTACAACACACTGAAATACTGCAAATTAAACTAAGCTTTAATCCGCAGAAAAAATTAATTTTGAATTCTATTTTCACTACGCAACAACACTGCGCAGTACCACTCCACCTTTGTCATATCAATAATTAAAACGATAGATATGAAATTTAATTTAATCACACGGAAAAAGAGAGTAATTGAAAACCTTGCTGGTGCAAAGGCTTATTCAATGACACCAGAATACGAATTGTATGCTGCGGTTGTAACTACGGGGTTAAATGGTTCATATTATGAATCTGCCAATAGCCGACTGGATCGAATCATTAAATTGATTCAAAAATGTGATCCTGAATTTGTAGCTAAACTTGCTGTTTATGCACGTAACAATATGTACTTACGCTCAATTCCGTTGGTGTTAACGGTTGAATTGGCAAAACAATCTACTGGAAATTCATTGGTAAGCTCAACAGTTAGCAAAGTTGTAAAACGAGCTGATGAAATTACTGAATTGCTTGCTTACTACCAATTTGCGAATAAACGAACTGGTACTAAAAAATTGAACAAATTGTCCAAACAAATACAAAAAGGTTTGGTGATGTCATTCAACAACTTTGACGAATACCAATTTGCGAAATACAACAAGTCAACCGAAATTAAGTTGAAAGACGCCTTGTTTTTAGTTCATCCAAAAGCGAAAGATGAAATGCAGCAAGTAATATTTAATAAAATTGCGAAAGACGAATTAGCAACGCCATATACATGGGAAACGGAGTTATCCAAATTAGGTCAAACTCAATTTGCAAACAGTTTTGAAAAATCCCGTGCAATAAAACGTAAATGGGAAGAATTAGTTGCGAGCAAGCGACTTGGTTATATGGCATTAATGCGAAACCTCCGCAACATTTTGGAAGCAAATGTATCCTCTTCAACAATTGAAATGGTGTGCTTGAATTTATCCAATGAAAATGCGGTGAAAAAAGCAAAACAAATGTCAGGATAATAACGACCTATGTCTTTTGCGAGTTCGAACCCTTCATATTTTTCATGTAA
>CAKZPK010000341.1 GCA_937139035.1 uncultured Crocinitomix sp.
CGCTCAATATGTCAATCTTTATTCTCTCTCTCCTCCTCATTTCCGCAACTCCTGTTCCCCGTTTGGGAGGCGCAAAGATACTCATCCTTTTCCGCCCCATCCTAATTTTTTAGCATCTTTTTTTCATTTATTTTAAATATATTTTTCTAAACGCTAGTTTTCAATAAATTAGGGCTAGCTAAAATACGAGATTATTAATGGAAAAGCAAACAATAACTAACATTGTTATGTTGAAACTCCAAAAAACCCTTGTTTTAAGCGACTGTAACAAAATGTATCTTCGTAGTTAATCTTAATGTAGGCTACTACATATAATATCAGTAATGAATTCAATAGATGGGTAAAACATCAAATAAATATAAAGACGTTGCAGAAGAAGCTAATGAACCCCAACCTAAAAAGGCTGCCAAAACTCGACGTAAAGCAAAACCTAAAAAAACAAAGGTTAAAGCTAAGGACGAATCAAAAAGTTTCAACCTACTAAAACCAATCACTAATTTGTTTGCTAAAGAGAACCGTAGATTAAACTTAACGGTTGGTTCTATATTAGTTCTTTTCTCTACCTATTTAGTATTAGCTTTTATATCGTACCTATTTACATGGCAAAGTGATCAGAACTTTGTTATAAACAAAGGCTTTTTCGAATTCCTATTTAATACGGAAGATGTAGACCTTGGAAATCATTTAGGGAAATTAGGAGCATGGTTATCTCATCATTTCGTTTTTGAATGGTTTGGATTGGCTTCATTTCTATTTCCACTCGTATTTATGTTACTGGGAATATTCTTACTTTTTAGAGTTGAGTTATTGCCTTTGAAAAAATTAGTTGCAAAATCTGCCATTGGATTAATTGTCCTCTCTCTCCTATTTGGATTTATAACAGAGGCAAGCTCTTTCCCATATGGAGGAATGTTTGGTTACCAATTTAACTTATGGTTAAAAATGACTGTTGGTTGGTTTGGCGCCTTCTTGTTTTTAGCTGTTATCACATTTGTAACCGTAGTACAATTATTTAATCCAGACTTTAAAGCATTATACACTAAATATTTTCCATCTAAAAAAGAAGATGCAGATGAAAAAGGGGAGGAACAAATGCTACAAGCCGATATTGTAGCCATTAATACTATAAAGGATAAAGAAATTGAAAAAGACTCGATTAGTGAAACAATCGAATTTGACAATGATAAGGAAGAACCAAAGCCATCAACTAATGAACCAACAATTAGTCTGGAAGTTGAAACTCCTATAAAAGAAAAAGAACCTGTAGTGTCAGATGATTTTGAAATCACCATTCCAGAAGAAGAGAAACAAATAGTAGATGATACTGTTCCAATAGAAGTGGAAAAGGTAGTTCAAGAGGATTTATTATCTAAAAAAGAAGTGAATGATAAACTAAAGGAGTTTGGCGAATATGACCCGACATTAGATTTGTCATCTTATAAATTACCAAATCTCGGTTTATTAGAAGATTATGGTGGTCGTCTTTTAAATGTCAATAAAGAAGAGCTTGAGAATAATAAGAACCGAATTGTTGAGGCTCTTGGACATTATAAAATAGAAATTTCCAAAATTAAAGCTACTGTTGGACCAACCGTAACTTTATATGAAATAGTTCCAGCACCTGGAGTTAGAATTTCTAAAATCAAAAACTTATCGGATGATATAGCGCTGAGCTTAGCTGCTAATGGAATTAGAATCATTGCTCCGATACCTGGAAGAGGTACTATTGGTATTGAGGTACCAAACTCTAAACCTGAAATGGTTTCTATGCGTGCAATGATTGCGTCTGAAAAATTCCAGAATTCAGACATGGAACTACCTATTGTAATTGGTAAGACCATTGCAAATGAAACTATGGTATTTGATTTAGCCAAAGCCCCTCACCTATTATGCGCTGGTGCAACAGGTCAAGGTAAATCAGTTGGATTAAATGCAATACTCGTATCTATATTATATAAGAAGCATCCGGCACAGGTTAAATTTGTCATGGTTGACCCTAAAAAGGTGGAGCTGACATTATATAATAAGATTGAGCGACACTTTTTAGCAAAGCTACCTGATACGGATGAACCTATTATTACAGATACAAGTAAAGTGGTAAACACCATGAATTCACTTTGTATTGAAATGGACGACCGCTATGAATTATTGAAAAACGCCCAAGTTCGAAATATAAAAGAGTACAATAAAAAATTCATTGAGCGAAAATTGAATCCTGAGAACGGTCATAGGTATTTACCTTATATAGTTGTAGTAATTGATGAGTTTGCAGATTTAATTATGACCGCCGGGAAAGAAATTGAACATCCGATTGCTAGATTAGCCCAATTAGCAAGAGCCATTGGAATTCACTTAATTGTTGCCACACAACGTCCGTCCGTAAATGTAATTACAGGGATGATCAAAGCCAACTTCCCTGCACGTATTGCTTTTAAAGTATCATCAGGTATTGATTCGAAAACAATTTTGGATACACCAGGCGCCGAACAATTGATCGGACGTGGAGACATGCTTATATCTTTTGGAAATGAATTAACACGATTACAGTGTGCTTTTGTTGACACTCCTGAAGTAGAAAGAATTTGCGAATACATTGGTGGGCAACGCGCTTACCCTGATGCACTTTTATTACCAGAATATGTTGGTGAAAATGAAGAAGGTGGTGTAGATGTAAGTTTAGATGATAGAGATGCATTATTTGAAGATGCCGCAAGAGTATTAGTAACACACCAACAAGGTTCTGCATCATTATTACAACGTAAATTAAAAATAGGATATAATAGAGCGGGAAGAATTGTTGACCAAATGGAAGCCGCGGGAATTATTGGACCTTTTAAAGGAAGTAAAGCACGTGAAGTATTGATTCCAGATTTAATAGCCCTTGAATTGTACCTTGCAGAACTTTAATTCAAGTACAGTGTTATCTATATAATAACGATCAACTGCTATTTGAATTGTAGACAACCACTTCTACAACTTAACTAAAGTGCTAACAATCAATTTTTTCAATTGAGTTGATGCGAATAAATAAATGTTTTATAAGTAAAAACCAACCGAGTTTGGCATAGATTTTGGATATTTGCAATGAAAATGAATAATATGAAAAAGGGTATAGGAATTTTAATGGCTGTTTTGTTTTTCGGAGTAGCCTTTGGACAAGACGAAAAGGCGAAAGCCATATTAGATAAAGTAAGTTCTAAAACGAAAGCGTATAAGACAATTTCTATCGAGTTTGACTTAACGATTAGTGGTGAAGGTTTTGGAGAACCCATGACTGAAAAAGGAAAAGCTTTTTTATCTGGAGATAAATATAAGGTTGAATTAAAGGACCAAGATATTTATTGCGACGGAGAAACATTAACAACACATTTGAAAGAAGATGAAGAATGTTATACCTCTTTAGTTGCAGACAATGAAGAAGAAGGTGTAGTTTCGCCAACAGAAATTTTAACGATTTGGGAAGATGGTTATAAATATAAGTACATCAAAGAAACTACTTTTAAAGGAGTTGCTGTACACCACATCAATATCTATCCTAAAGATCCGGCAAAAAGTAAATACTTTGCAATTATCTTAAAGATTGACAAGGAAAAGAATGAAGTTGTATCTGCTTTGATTAAAGGTAAAGACGGTGTAAACATGAGATATACTTTAACGAACTTTGAACATGACAAAGATTTACCAGCATCTACCTTTGTATTTGACAGAGCAAAGCATCCGAATGTGGAATGTTATGATGAGTAAACTAGATATTAAATTATAGATTTTAGAAAAGACCGCGTTTAACGCGGTCTTTTTTATTTTCAGCACTTTTGTTTTACTTGTAGATATTGCATTTAGTGCGCAGATGGAATATCCTGCAGCAATCGAATGATTGAAAAGACTAATACTTACGCTAAGATTTTACCAGGATTCAAAATACCTTTAGGATCAAAGACATTCTTAATAGCTTTCATTAAACCAAGTTCTGTATTTGAGAATGGAATATCCATAAATTCTTTTTGAACATAACCTATTCCATGTTCTCCAGAAATGGTTCCGCCCAAACTCACGGTTAATTCAAAAATTTCACGAATAGCAATTGGCAATTGATTCACCCAAACCTCTTCGCTTAAATCACCTTTAATAATATTAATATGCAAATTCCCATCACCTGCATGTCCATAACAAACGGAATGAAATCCATATTTGCGCCCTACAGCTTTTACACCGTTCAATAATTTTGGCAATTGATATCTTGGAACTACCGTATCCTCTTCTTTATATATAGATTGAGATTTAACTGCCTCCCCTACTTTCCTCCTCAAATTCCATAGTTTATCTTTTTGCGCTTGATTATCGGCAAACAACACTTCTAAAGCACCATAGTTTTCTACAATATGCATGATCTTTTCGCAATCTTGCATCAGCACCTCTTCATGATTACCATCTACCTCTACCAATAAGTGGGCCTGCACATTGTCAGGGATAGAAATGGAATCATCTCCTATAAAAGCAGCTGTCCAGGTTAAAGCATCACGCTCCATAAATTCTAAACCACTAGGTGTAATTCCTGCTTGAAAAATAGCTGCTACCGCCGCACATGCTTTTTCTGCACTTGTAAAAGGAATTAACATGAGCATATTTGCAGCTGGCATTGGGATTAATTTGAGCACGGCTTTGGTAATAATACCTAAGGTACCTTCTGAACCTACTATTAACTGGGTTAAATTATAACCTGTTGCATTTTTCAAAACATTAGCTCCTGTCCAAATTACTTCACCATTGGCTAATACAACTTCTAGGTTTAATACATATTCATTCGTCACGCCATATTTAACAGCCTTTGGACCACCTGAATTCTCAGCCAAGTTCCCACCTATGAAACAAGAACCTTTGCTTGCTGGATCTGGAGGATAAAACAAATTAACTGCAGCAACGGCTTCTTGTAAAACTTGTGTAATTACACCGGGTTCTACTGTTACCTGTCCATTTTCCTGATCAATTTCTATGATATTATTAAACCGCTCCATTGAAAGCGCTATTCCTCCATATAACGGCAAAGCTCCGCCACTTAATCCTGTTCGGGCGCCTTGCGGAGTAACAGGAATATTATTGGTATTACAATAAGTAAGAATTTTGCTGACTTGATCTACCGTGTTTGGTTTGGCTACAATTTCTGGAGAGAAAACAAAGTCTTCAGTTTCATCATGCCCATATTTCTGCAAACTAGATTCGTCAAACAATACGTTTTCCGCTCCTAAAAGATCCGTCAAAAAATCAATCTCTACTTGGGATGATTTTTGAAAATTAGTTGACATGAGGTTCTCCTATATGTTCGTGAGAAATTATGTAGTAGCTATAATAGCATTTGCTTCATCAGCATTTGCTACAATATTCAAAACATTGTGCAATTGTGAAATCTGAATCAATTTTTGAACATTAGCCTGTAATCCTGAAAGCACAAATGTACCACCTGAATCTTTACACAATCGATTTCCAATTAGAATTGAACTTAACCCTGAAGAATCACAATATTTAGAATTGCTTAATTCTAGCACAACATTGTTCACTGAACTTTTGTTTAAGAATAAGAAAAGAGCCTTTAATTCTGGAGCGTTTGAAGCGTCCAATTTTTCGACATTTGCAGTTACTAAAGTATAATTTTCTTTTGTCTGTTGTTCAAAATTCATAGTTTGTTCTGTTTCAATTTAAGGCTTTTGGATTGGTTAGTTCCGTATTTTTAATTCATCATTTTTTTTGAACTATGATGAAAGTAAATACCTTATATTCAAATTTATCATTTTTTTTATAAAATGTACCGAATCGAGGGGTAATTTTTAACAAAACCCAACCAAATATCACAAAATGGGTAATACAATAGAAAAATGACCGAAAAAACTAGAATTCTATCGGTTAATCTTAGAAGCTAACAAGTAAATAACCGCCATTCGAATAGCGACACCATTTTCAACCTGATCCAAAATAATTGATTGATCAGAGTCAGCCACATCCGAAGAAATTTCAACACCTCTATTAATTGGTCCAGGATGCATTACTATAATCTTCTTCTCTAAACTATCCAATAGTTTTTTGTCTAATCCAAAGAGCATACTGTACTCTCTTAAAGAGGGGAAGAATTGAATGTCCTGACGCTCCAATTGGATCCGCAACATATTTGCAACATCACACCATTCTAATGCCTTGCGCAAATCATGCTCAACTTTAACACCTAATTCATGAATATGTTTAGGGATAAGTGTAGTTGGTCCGCAAACCATTACCTCTGCACCTAATTTTTGAAGGCAAAAGATATTTGATAAAGCCACACGAGAATGTTTTATATCGCCAACAATCACTACTTTTTTACCTTTAAAATCTTCTCCTAACTTTTCACGAATAGAATAAGCATCAAGCAATGCTTGAGTAGGGTGTTCATGTGTACCATCTCCAGCATTAACAACTTTTGCCCCTATTCTTTCAGAAAGGAACTTTGCTGCTCCAGGATTTGGGTGTCTCATGACCACCAAATCAACCTTCATGGCTAAAATATTGTTAACCGTATCAATTAACGTTTCGCCTTTTTTAACAGAAGAACTTGCTGCAGAAAAATTAACCACATCTGCGGATAATCTTTTCTCGGCCAACTCAAACGAAAGTCTTGTTCTTGTTGAATTTTCAAAAAAGAGATTAGCAATTGTTACATCTCGTAAAGACGGTACTTTTTTAATTGGGCGATTAATAACCTGCTTAAAACTGTCTGCAGTTGTAAATATAAGTTCAATATCTTCTTTAGATAATCCCTTTATTCCGATTAAATGATCTACACTTAAATTGTTCATTCTATTTGTCTTCCGTAAATAAAACTACCTTATCTTCTCCTTCTAACTCTTTCCATTCAACAGATACACGTTGACTTGATAATGTGTCAACCACTTTGCCAGTGTAATCAGGTTGAATAGGTAAATGCCGTTCGAATCTGCGATCGATAAATGTCAATAACTCCACTCTATTTGGTCTACCAAATGCTAAAAGCGCATCCAACCCAGCTCTAATTGTTCTTCCAGAAAACAATACGTCATCTATTAAAACAACGTCTTTATTTTCTATTATAAAGTCGATATTAGTTACACTAGGTATAATTGGTTGTTCTCTTCTTCTAAAATCATCCCGATAAAATGTAATGTCTAATTGACCACATTTTATTTCTTGATTCAAATCTTTTTCTAAAATACGTTGCAAACGGGTTAATACGTGAATGCCTCTAGGCTGTAAACCGATAAGAACTGTATTCTCGAAAGATTGATGATTTTCTTTTAATTGACTAGCCAAACGATTGAGCGTAATTTCAAAATGCTTGCTATTTAGTATGGTTCTTTTGTCCATTTTCTAATGATTAGACAAATGTAACTTTTTTTTTGCTTCACAATATTTTTTTTTGATCAGATTCAATATTTATTAAAGCCAATTTTTGCAAGTTTTATTATTCCAATTAATTAGACTGAATAATAACAATTGAAGTCAAAGAAGCTTTTATTAAAATACCCAAAAACCGTTTATTCGATTTAATTTACCGTTTAATCAAAAATCAGGACGGTTTAGGTATTTTATCCTATTTCTCGTCAAACAGATACCTATATTTGAACCAAGGGTTTGTACAAACAATCTAAAAGTTTGTACAAAAATGAGTGCCGATCTTGTGCGATTTTAGTTTTCATAGGGTTTAAATTGGTTAGCCTTGGTGGTTCGAGGCGTTTATATTATTATCTGCAAGATCGGCTCAACTCATTTTTCTTCCAAAAAAAAATCCAGAATTAATCAGATAAAGTAGTATTTTTAACTTAATCCATTGTTAAGTAATAAGTACGAACTTCTTTCATGAAATTTTTTGTTTTTATTATACTCTTCTGTTATAGTCACTCTTCCTTTTTACAAGGCTCAGCTCCTGTAAAAAGTGTGATTGTTGAATTTGCCAATTGGAAATCTGGTTCAAAAGATTTCATATTTTCAAGTCGTAAAGATTTTGATCGTTCTGGTAACCTTATAACCTATACAAAATCAACTCAATTTGATGAAGAAATATCGCATAAGGTTAGCTACAGTTATGATTCTCTGAATAGAGTGATCTCAATACAAACCTTTTCTCCTCGATCAAAGGGTGATATTCCACAAAGAATAACACGATACAAATATGCGCAAGACTCTATCATCAGATATACTAGATCAAGTCATTTTTTAGATTCAATTCCTGACACCAAAATAATCATTACAAAGTATGATGAACATGGCAACATTCGATCTATAAAAAACCGATATCGCAATCGAAACACCACTTTTTATAGCACAGGTAGAACTGAATATCACTAATATGTTTATGACAGTCTAGGAAGAATTGAAATAGACACAAATCATGTTAGCGAGCACTTTAAAGGGATTGACACCATTGTATTTCAGGATACAGACGAAAACAATTCTGTTATCATTCATAAAACGACTTATCCTCATAATTATGACGCTTTAAAACCTCTGGCTCGTAGAATTATAAAAAAGACTTTTCATCCTAACGATTCTATCGCCACTTTACTCGTAAATCGGTATCATACTGAATATCCAGCAGCAACATCCTTTTTCAGTTACGACTCTTTAGGAAACATCACTGAATATCATCAAATTGATGAGCATGGCTCTAGAAAAAAGTATGGTACGCGTTATAGATATGAGTATAACAAGAGAGGTGACATAACATATGAAGTTCAAAAGAATATTGGAAAAAAAAGAACACATCACTACCGATACACTTATGAGTATTGGTAATTGAAATTTACGCCTATAAGATGCGCATGTTAACATTAAACAAAGCCTAATATAAAAACTACTAAACCTCCTACATGTTTAAACATGCATTTGAATCAATGAATCTAACAGCTTAGGTTTTTTTACTGAATTGATCCCATTAAATACGGTACTTTTAAACCAAGGGTAAGTGCAGACAATATGGTCTGTACGAAATGAGCCCCGGTTTTGGACTTCTTTTCATAGGGTTTAAATTGGTTAAATGAGTGCTTCACACTCAAATGTCCAGAATCGGGTGAGCTCATTTTCTTTTTTCAACCTTATTTTCAATGATTTTTTTATTTTGTAAGAAGCAAGTTTGAACTCAAAATACTGGTTTTCTATTTTTTGTTGAATTATTGATTATACTTTTTGCTCGACCAAAAAGTATCAAAAAGGTCTCCTAACAGGGTTTAAGCCTAGAGGCACATTCTCAAATCAATTTTCACTTCCCCAATTATAAGTTCAGTCGGGTGATCTCCCTGCTTCGCAACGGGAGCTTCCCGATTTCTCTAATAATTTGCTTTGATAAAATCGACTTTCCGACGAATGCCCAAAACCGCTTTAGTTTTAATGAGAGTGAAAACTATTACAAAGGCATTTGATATGCTTATAATTTCACATAGCCGTTATAGGACTTATAGGAGTTAGGTTTAGCAACGAATCAAAAGTAACAAAAAGCTCTCCTAACAAGGTTCAAGCCTAGAGGCACATTCTCAAACCAATTTTCACTTCCCCTATTATAAGTTCGGTCGAGTAATTTCGCTGCTTAGCAACGGGAACTTCCCGATTTCTCTAATAATTTACTTTGATAAAATCGACTTTCCGACGAATGCCCAAAACCGCTTTAGTTTTAATGAGAGTAAAAACTATTACAAAGGCATTTGATATGCTTATAATTTCACATAGCCGTTATGGGACTTATAGGAGTTAAGTTTAGCAACGAATCAAAAAGCATCAAAAAGATCTTCTAACAAGGTTCAAGCATAGAGGCACATTCTCAAACCAATTTTCACTTCCTCTATTATAAGTTAGGTCGAGTAATTTCGCAGCTTCGCAACGGGAGCTTCCCAATTTCTCTAATGGTTTACTTTGATAAAATCGACTTTCCGACGAATGCCCAAAACCGCTTTAGTTTTAATGAGAGTGAAAACTATAACAAAGGCATTTGATATGCTTATAACTCCTAAAGAATCAGATTCTAGCTGAATACGGAATTAATTTCCTCCGCTTTGTTTGGCTTTATAGCCTAACTTATGTAATATTTCAAGCACTTTTTTAGCAGCATTACCTTGAATAATGATTTCACCATCTTTAGTTGAACCACCTACACCACATTTTTGTTTAAGCGTTTTACCTAAATCTTTCAAATCTTCTTCTCTTCCAACAAAGCCAATAACTAATGTCACCTCTTTTCCCTTACGTTGTTTACGATCAATCTTAACACGTAAATCTTGTTGATTCGGTGCTAATGTTTCTTCCTCTTCATCTTCTCCGTCATCAAATCCAAAATTTGGATTAGTAGAATAAACAATATCAATTCTTTTCTTCTTCTTTGCCATGCTTAATTGTAATATGCTTTTGTTCCTGCAATATTATCAGAAATAATGATGCGAGGTTTAAAATTAGCGGTTGCTTTAATCTCTTTTTTAGTTTTCACACCGAATAAACCATAATTTACTCCTGCGTTTTCAAGTTCTTGGGCTTCTTCTAAAGATAATGCATTTAGTTTTATCACTATTAAATCCAGATCATATGCCGCGGAATAATCAATAGCCAATGGAATGTTCTCCGTTTCGAATGACTTTTGCATTTCACCACACTCAACTGTATTCAACAAGTCTATATTTCTACTATTCGCTGTAAATCGCCATTTTTCATCCGGTTCTAATTCGGATAGTTCGTTATTGAGCGCCCAATTAAATGTTTCAAAGCTTTCAAATTCTTCTGCGCAATGATTATAATGTTTTAAATCAAGCATGACATACTTATTATTAAAACGCATTATTGTCACTAACTCTGACAAGCGTAGAATAGGATATTTTTCTTCTTCGTTAAAGGTTTCAATCTCACCCCAAGTCAACTCTGCGATACAAGTTAAATCGGTCGCATTATTCAACTCAATAAATTCGTCATGAAATAGTACCAATACACTATCCTTTGTCATTTGAACGTCAACCTCTGTTCCTACCGCCGCGAGCGCATCCAGTGCATATAAAATTGAAGTTCGAGAATTAGGCGGATAAACAGCACGCTCACTAGACAATGCTGTTCCTGCATGTCCATAAATCATTGGATAAACGTTAACGTCTTCTTTTTTACAAGAAGTATTAATCGTTAGAATGATTCCCAAAATAATAAGTAAGCCCCAACGCCAATTCATAGTTTAGGTATTTAAATGTTTCAATGCTTGAACCATAACTCGTTTCTACTTTATTAATAACCGTGCCAAATCCAGCCTTTAAACTAAGAGAGAGCTGCTCTGTAAAACTCCACTGTACCCCAGCAATTAATTTAGGATCAAACAGCCATAAATTTGTGGTGTTTTTGTTTTCATAAAATGCGCTAATATTTACCCCATATAAGACATTCATTTTTTTATCGGGTCTCAATAAATTAAGATAACCTAAACTAAGTCCTGGATAGTTTTTCTCGAAAACTAGATCTGGCTCATACAAACGTGCCCCAATATTGAACTGATGCATTTTAAATTGATAGACTCCACCAAGTTCATAATAAACCCCAATTCTATTTAAACCAACAGAACCATAAGTCCCAAAAGCATTTTGAGCATTGCTGCTTAGACTAAATAAAATTGTTAATATGAGCAGAATTCTACGCACAATGCCTAATAATTGACGACACTAACCGAATCTAATTCAACGCCACTGGTTGTTTCAAGTTCAAAGCAAAATTTACGACTTATACGAGACTTGAGTTTTTTCTGCTCAGGCAGATCAACATTAGGTTTAAAATTAACTGCAATAATATAGGTAGTATCCATTTGGTTTTTAGCATTTACACTATAGCTCCTATTGATTGCAAGGTTGTTAATTTCAGGATATTCAACCTTGAATCCTGTTAACAGACGATTGAGATCTAATTTATCCTTCTTAGCGTCCTCGGCTTTTTGGTATTCATTGAATTTAGTTTGAAGGCTAGAAATGAGTAATTCCTTTTCCTTCAACATATTCACCAGCTCATTTTGATTTTGAGTTAAGCCCATAGCTTCTTTCACCTTTCGGTCTGCCAATGCGTTAATATCTTCGCCTTGTAAGATCCTTAAATTAACATCCTCCAAATTATAGTCTCCTTTAACACGATTCCAAATACCTATTGTAGTAGAATCTATATAAGTATTTACAAAAGACAACTCCAATTCAGATCCATCCATTGAAAAGATAGGATCATAAGAAACTGTCATATTAGCCTCAGTTGGTTTAACAATTTTTTCAACGAAAAGTGCAGCGTTTGCCTCAAAGCGGCTACGTTTTGCCATTTTATAAAACAAGTAGCCTGAAGGAGCAATAATTAAAACCATAAAAATGATGATGTAGTTTTTAACTTTACGCTCAATTTTGTCACTTACGTATTCAATTTTAGGAAACTTCAAATAACGCAATAGAATAACGGTAGATAATGCAATGAATAAGGAGTTCAATAAAAACAAATAAGATGCTCCTAAGAAATAAGTCCACTCTCCGTTAACTATCCCCCAACCTGCTGTACATAATGGTGGCATTAAAGCTGTTGCAATTGCTACTCCAGGAATTACAGTATCATTTTTACCATTAGATGCCGCTATAATACCTGCTAAACCTCCAAAAAATGCAATCATTGCATCTAAAAAAGTAGGCTCTGTCCTACCTAATAGCTCACTATTAGCAATATCTGTTGGAGAAACTAAAAAGTATACGATTGAAGTAACTAAACTGATCCCCACCATTACACCAAAGTTCTTGACAGAAGATTTTAATAATGGTAAATCATTCATCCCAACCCCGAAACCAATCCCACGAATAGGTCCCATTAACGGAGAAATTAGCATGGCCCCAATCACCACAGGAATAGATCCCATATCTAACCCAATTGATGCTACAACAATGGAACAAATTAGAACCCATACATTATAACCTTCAAAAACCACATTTTCCTTAGCAGCTTCTAACGCCCCTTTGTAGTCATACTTTCCGTGTCTTAAAGAGAGTGTATTTTTAACAAATTGAAACAATCCTGAAACTAGTTCGCCTGGATTACTTTCAATTTTAATCTTGGTTGGATCTTCTTCTATTGTTTTCCAGCCCTTTCCCATGTTCTTTGTCTGCTCAGAAGGATCATTAGGATCTCCGGCATTGAATTGACCGTCGTTGGGTTGACCGTCGTTTGGGTTAGGGTTTTCTTCGTCGTATTTATTTTCCATTATTAATTTGCAATGTGCAATGTTCAATTCGTAATTGTCAATGTTCAATGTTCAATGTTCAATGTTCAATGTTCAATGTTCAATGTTCAATGTTCAATGTTCAATGTTCAATTAAGAAAAGAATAAAATTCCGATTGTACATTGATGTATCTCAATTACTTTTAATTGGTCATTGTATTAATTCATTTGGTTTAGCGGTTCAGCAAATCTATTAATTTCTTTAATTCTTTTTGATTTTTTTCATTCTGAAAAGTACGCTTTATATCATTTTTTTCTCGTTGAGTTAAGTGCCAACTTAATGCTATTTTCTCTAAAGGATCTTTTCTCAAGACAAATGTCAAGACATCAATTGGCAGGTCTTCGCATAAATTACTTTCAATTAACTCGTTCGAATTAAACTCTTGCGATTGATAAAAGTTACCGTAAAAATTGGATGCAGGTTTAATTACTCGATCAAATAACGAAAATTCTCCATCATCTGAAATATCGTAATCTTTATTGATGTCTCTAATCTCAACGACAACTACCCCACTTGTATTTTCTCGCAACCAATCTTGCAATGCCACAATATAACGTACAGTGCTTTTTGTTCCATAATTATCTCTAATTCCAGCATCCATAATATGGATTTGCGGTTTTGTTGGTAGAGAAACCATTGGCAATATATAAGGGAATGTAGAATTCATCCGGATAATGGAAGTGTACCGAACATCCATAGCCCTATTTTTATCAAAGAGTTTAATAAATTCAACATTCTCTGGTCCTAAATTCTTATGTTCAAAGCTTCTTCCATTTAAAAAACCATATGGCTGTGCTCCCATAATTAGTCGCCTTCCATCATTAATAATTGTAGGAGAATAAATCATTAGAGGAATTTCACTTTGAAATTCTGGTGTTACATAATCGCCTAAGGTTTTATTCATAATTCCGTTGGTATTATGATTCAATTGCTCCTCAAAAGAATACCCCCGATCTTTTAAATAAACCTCTCCCTTTTCTTCAAATTTTCTATATCGAAGAAAAATATCATGCGCTGCCAGATTAAAAGCCACTTTGTTCAACAAATCTTTAGAAATATTTTCGAGATATTGTTCTTTCTTTGTTAATCGCTCCTCAAAACTGGTTGACGCATATACATCTCTAAAGTAAGCCGCACCAATCATACCGCCTGATGCACCAGTAATCATGTGCGTACTATTAAAGAAAGCCCCTCCTGTTCGTTCATCTGCTTCCTGCATTATATAATGCGTCCACATGGCCGCACGCAAACCTCCGCCGGAACAATTAAGAATGACCAATTTAGGATTATCTGTCCCTTGTGCCTCACTCGCCTTAATTTTCCAGTTTTCAAGTATTTGGATATGATGCGTCAAGTCATTTTGCAAGGCCGCATTATCAAACTGTTGATTTTTTAGGTTTTCTAGATTATAAGTTACTTCATTTTTGTACGAAAGTCCGTATGCTTTATTATTTGACTGCAAGAATCCTGTTCCATCTGAAATGTAATTAAAAGTAACTAATGACAAAAGAATTAGGCTAACCGCCCAACCTTTAAACCAAGAATAAAAAATGGTAACCACCATCAATAAAATGGTACTTAACAAAAAGAAACTTGCACCAGAAGGAATCACCACAAAGGTGAAATCTTGTAATAATCCCATTGCGATAAATGAAAAAACAAGAGCTAGTTCAAATAACGAGGCGTTTAAATGGTTTTGTCTAAAAATGTCTCGAATGATTTTACGATCATAATGCTGAGCAGGACGTGCGCGCGTAATTTTATGGAGTGATGAAAAGTAATAGGACGGTTGATAGGTAATTGTCGGTTGTGACTGAAACCAAAATTTTTCTCGAGCGAATAATGATTTTGCACGGCTATATAAACTTCTACCCTCTTTTTTCTTTTTGCGTCCATTTCACTTGAAAATATCCAAATTCGTTTTAAAAAAGTAAAACACGGAAATCAAGATGAACGTTATAATCCCCATTGTTAACGCCAATATTTCCAATATAATTTCTCCAATTCCTATTAATTCTTCATTGTGCTGAACTTCATAGATATTGACTACTAAGAGGAGGTAAAAAAGAATAGGAAAGGTTGAGTTGTTAATTGAGAATTTAAAAAATGGGCGCGAAAATGTCACTAAAAATCGAAATGATGGTCCTAAAATAATATAGCTATACAGATGGTACGCCATAAAAAAACCGCCTATTGCAAAACCCAAAATTAAATAGGAAACCCAACTAACATCTCCCATATATTCAGGCGAAAGGAACAAATAAGGCAAACCAAATTTAGCACCAATACTTTGTGTTACTAAACCAAAAAATATAATCCAAAGTGCCACAATAAAATGACTCTTTTTCAATTGCAAGAAAACTAATTGCAGCGGAAAGAACTTTAATATGATATTAGCTATTTCCTTGAATTTTGTCATTGTTTGTGTTTGGTGTTTTTTTTAGTACTTGGTATTTAGTACTTGGTACTTGGTATTCAGTGCTTAGTATTTGTGTTGTGTTGTGTTGTATGTTTCAAAAGCGTTAATTGTTTGAAAGAATAGATTGCATTGCTGCGAAAATTAAAAAGTAAGCTTCATACTCCTTTCTATATAGATTAACGTAAAATTTTAAATTTTGTGAGTGCCACTTTCTAAACGTATCAACTTAGTGATTGAATGTGCTTATTTCCATTTTAACGGTCCGCCGCACCCAATTTCCATTCGGTAGTTATAGTTTTTTCCAAAACGTGAAACTACACTATCTTCAAAAGGTCTCCAATTCTGTTTTTGATCTTCACAACGATAGTTTATAGCCACTATTACAGTGTCATAAACCAAAGCAAATCTTGGTGGAGTCTTAATTGACTCCGCATCTTGATTCAATTTAACAGGATCTCCTTCTTCTCCAAAACCGTCTAACCAATTGTAAAAAGCATTTTTAGTTTTGGTTGTATCACTAAACGTATAATAAAAAAACTCTGCACGTGGTGTCACCATAGCATTGTCTCCATAAGGCACATCCGTTTTACTTTTAAATAAAATTTTATTGCGTTGGTTAAACGTAAATCGATCTATTGGATGAAATTCGTTCGTTGTACTTGTATCAAAATTTGCTAATTGATTATGAACAAATAAACCAACAGGACCGGCAGGAATAACTGCAATTGTATCTTCTACAACCACAGAATCTTCTTCTAATTCGCCCGTTTCTCCAACAAAATCTTCCAAAGAAATAACTTCAGGTTTTTCTTCATTTCCATTACAAGAAACAAGAATACCTATAATACATAGCCCTATAATACTTTTCCAATTCATTTGCAATCTATTGATAGTTCGACAGAGGATTCAAAATCCAGATCATCCATATCGTCAGCATCTGGATAAGCTTTCATTGCATTGCTTAAATAGCACTTACAATACGATTTTGTCCCGCCCTCTGCTATACAACGGTCCAATAATTTATTTTGATCCACACTGCTCCATTCTTCACTTCCGCAAGAAGCGGCCAGGATTCCAAGTCCTAGTATTAATGCAATGCTATAGCTTTTTATTTGAGACATAATTTTATAAATCAGTAGGTAAAATTGAAGCTAACCTGTCAATATCTTCAGCAGAAATATCCAGATGCGTTGTAAATCTTACGCGGCCTTTGCCAAAGCCCACACATAATATACCTTTTTCTCGCAGTTGCGTTACAACATCTGCTTCATTAATTCCTTCAGATAAAAGTGCAACGACAATATTTGTTTGTACAGGTAACACTTCTTTTACCCAATTTTTTGATGCTAAAATTTCTTCTACTCGCTTTGCATTTTCATGATCGACACTTAAACGCGCTACATTATTTTGCAATGCAAAAATTCCACCTGCAGCAATAATACCTGCTTGACGCATTCCTCCACCAAAGGCTTTGCGAACTCTGCGAGCTTTTGCTATGAACTCTTTGTTTCCAAGAAGTAATGAACCTACAGGGGCCCCCAATCCTTTTGACAAACAAATAGAAATTGTATCAAATTGACGACCGTATTCTAAGGTACTCACTTTATTTACTTCTAGGACATTAAAAACACGCGCTCCATCTAAATGAAAAGCAAGCCTATTTTCTTTACAAATTTTGCTAATGCGTTTTATATCTTCAAAATCATAACACATACCTCCACCTCTATTTGCTGTATCTTCAATACTCACTAAAGTGGTTACGGGGTAATGCTGATCATTTGGATTAATGTTATCTACAATTTCATCCGGATTAATTCTTCCTTGGTTTCCTCTTATGAAACGCACAGATGCTCCCGAGTTTTTAGCAATTCCTCCACCCTCGTATCTGTAAATATGTGCTTCTTCATGACAAATAACTTCGTCACCCGGTTGGGTATGCACATTAATTGCTATTTGGTTGGTCATTGTTCCTGATGAGCAATATAACCCAGCTTCCATACCAAACATTTCGGCTCCCATTCTTTCTAATTCGTTAATGGTCGGGTCGTCACCAAATACATCATCACCAACTTCTGCAGCAAGCATAAATTCGCGCATGGCTTTGGTTGGTTTTGTTACGGTATCACTTCTAAAATCTATTATGTGCATTATTGTGGTGTTTTAGTACTTGGGCTTTTATTTAGTATTTAGTACTTGGTATTTAGTATCTAATACTTAGTAATTTGTTGTGTTGTGTTGTGTTGTGTTGTGTTGTGTTGTGTTGTGTTGTGTTGTGTGTTTTTGTCTTCTGTCTTCTGTCTTCTGTCTTCTAAATCAAAGTTTTCTTAATGCCATAATCCCATCTCTAATAGGAATGAGAACATTTTCTACTCTGGGATCATCATGCACTTTTTTATTAAATGCATCAATTGCAACAGTACTTTTATCATTTGGTTTTATTTCTTCGGCTACTTTTCCGCTCCACAATACATTATCTGCCAAAATAAATCCTCCTGGTCTCATTTTATCAATTACGGCATCAAAATAGTTGCTATAATTTGGTTTATCGGCATCTATAAATACTAAATCAATCTCATTTTCTAGGGTTGGAATAATATCCAAGGCTGCTCCTAGTTTAAACTCTATCTGATTTGAAAATTCTGATGCTAATAGATGTTTATCTAAAATATCTTTTAACTCTTCATTATTATCAATGGTAATGATTTTACCTTGCGGATGAAGCCCTTCTGCCATACACAGTGCGGAATAACCTGTATATGTTCCAATTTCTAAAACAAATTTTGGTTTTAGCATATGCGTAATCATACTTAAAAATCGTCCTTGAATATGACCTGAAAGCATTCTTGGTGTCATTATTTTCAAATGCGTTTCTCTTGATAAGTCAGACAATAAAGCAGATTCGGCAGCTGTATGCTCACCTGCATAATCGTCTATTTTTTCAGGTATAAATTCCATGTTCAGATTTTTGCTTAAAAATACCGATTTTATCTATTTATAAAGAGGAGAATTACTTAAATATTGTTGACCTACCAAATACGATAATCCAATTCTTTATTTTGGATTCTTGAGGTTGGAGTTTGCAAACCATTGGACAGAAGATTCACTTGAGTCTGAACATAAGTTTGAAGCTCTGAAATATAGATTTCTTTATCATTATTTAAATCTGCATCTCCAGTCGTTAGCCCATTTAATAAACAATAAGTAAATAAACCATTATTAAAGTTATTTCCTTCAATAGACAGTTCTGTTCCGCCGGAACTTGAAATAACTGTTGCTCCAGTTCCTTTTCTTAAATCGGTAAACAGCGATTTCATTAAGTTATTGGTATTATTTAACCCAAGCGGATTGTCTTTTAATTTAACTGATTTACCAACATTTCTAAAGATGAGTTCCCCCTGCTCTTCTTTGTCAGTATCTTCTTCAATTTCATCTTTATCCAATTCTCCGCTATGACAAGTGTCCATAAACAGCATTTTTTTCAAGGCTTTAATTCCATCCAATAATTTCTCGATAGACTCATAAGGAACGCCGCGCTTTTCTGGTGCATCAAAATCCATGTCATGTGTCGCAAAGAAATAATCAAATTCTGCATTTAAAACACCATGACCTGCAATAAAAACCAGCACTACATCATCAATCTCGGCTTGCTCTAAAAAGGTTCTTAATTGTTGTAGGTTATCAATCACCACTTCTTCATTCGTCAAAGTTACAGCATGTATTTCTTTAAAATAATTGTCTTTTTGAAATGTAGATACAATGTCTTTCGCATCTTTATCTGCATAGGACAAATCGTACCTACTATCCTCATGCTTGCTAATTCCAATTGATGCGACATATAAATTAGGGCGTTTATTGGTTCGTTCTTTTTCTATTTGAACTGTAGATTTATAGCTTTCAGCCCCGTTTACATTGAGCGCACTAAATTCAATTTTATTATTTCCCTCTGCCAAATCCAAACTCAAATCATAAGTGATTTCACGAATATTTTTTTCTTTTAAACTTATTCCTCCGGATCCATAAATTGCCACATCATTAATCCAAACGTTTAATCTGTCCAAGGCTACCTCTTCATCTGAGATTAAGATTTTAAAATTAATTTGATTTTTATCCGTTTTCACAGGAAGTTTATCCCTGTTTGTAACAGTGATGTCTGGCAAATTAAAGTCTCCACGAATGTCATTTTCCGTGAACCCCATTTTTTTTATTCGTTT
>CAKZPK010000342.1 GCA_937139035.1 uncultured Crocinitomix sp.
AATTGCTCCATCAAACCTTCTGCAGCCTGCTTCGTATGCCGCGCTTACTTTTTCAAGCACTGAACCTGGCGTTGAATGCAAATGTGCTCCAAACTCAACTGAAGGAAGTTCTTGAATTAATCCTGTAAATAGTTCTGTTATATTTTCTCTATTCGATACACCAATTGTATCCGATAAAGCCAAAATTTCTACTCCTAATTCTGCTGATAATTTACGACTCCAATTCGCTGCTACTTCAATATCCCATGCATCTCCATAAGGATTTCCAAATGCCATAGAAATATATACAACCATTTTTTTATCGTGCTGTACACAAAGGTTTTGAATCTCTTCAACTCTCGTTAAAGATTCTTCAATTGAGGCATTTGTATTTCGTTGCTGAAAAGTTTCTGAAATTGAAAAAGGATAACCTAAATATGCAATTTCATCAAAATTACATGCATCATCCGCTCCTCTTTTATTAGCTACTATTGCTAATAGTTCTGAATTACCATCCAACTCAAGCCCTTCTAAAACCTCAGCTGTATCTCTAAGTTGAGGAATCGCTTTAGGAGAAACAAAACTTCCAAAATCAATGGTATGATAACCAACTTTTAATAGTTGATTGATATAGGCCGTTTTTACTTTTGTTGGAATAAAATCATGCAAACCTTGCATGGCATCTCTGGGGCATTCAATCAGTTTAAGCATTGTTTTTTGTTTTTAAAATGGCACGATTAATATCTCTCACCAAATTTGGTCCTTCATAAACAAAACCAGTGTAAACCTGTACTAAGTCAGCTCCAGCTTCTATTTTATCCAAGGCATCTTGCGCCGAGTGAATTCCTCCGACTCCGATAATTGGAAAGGCTTTATTTGACTTTTCAGAAAGGTATTTAATCACCTTAGTGCTTTTATCTTTTACAGGTTGGCCACTTAGCCCTCCATTACCAATTTTGTTTAACTCTTCCTTCTCTGTTTTTAAATCACTTCTGTCAACAGAGGTGTTTGACGCAATAATTCCGTCAATATTTGATTCCAAAACAATTTCGACAACCTCATCCAGCTGAATTGGATTCAAATCTGGAGCGATTTTCAATAAAATTGGGCGTTGAACATCAAAACCTTTGTTTTTCTCAATCAATGTTGATAGTAGGTCTACTAGAAAATCTTTGTCTTGCAACTTGGCAGTATCACCAACATTAGGACAGCTAACATTTACCACAAAATAATCTACATGCGGATGTAGCTTCTCAAAATTCTCTATAAAATCAGGCTTTGAACTTTCATTGGGCGTTGCAGTATTCTTACCAATATTCCCCCCAATAATAAGCTTTGTTTTTTTCCCTTTTAATCGATTAGAAATAGCATCAACTCCTTGATTATTGAATCCCATCCGGTTTATCAATGCCTGATCCTTTTTCAAGCGAAACAATCTTTTTTTAGGATTTCCTTCTTGCGGGCGCGGTGTCACTGTTCCTATCTCTACAAATCCAAATCCAAAATCTTCTAACTCATTTAGGATAAGGGCATTTTTATCAAACCCGGCGGCAATACCAACAGGATTTTTAAATGTTAATCCAAAAACTTCTTTACTTAAACTGGCATCATTTACACAATACTTCCTTCTTCTCCACTGTTTTACACCCGGAATTTTAGCCGTTAGCTTAATCATGTTAAAGGTGAAATAATGAACAGATTCAGGGTCAAAAAGAAATAATATGGGTCTGAGCAACGCTTTATACATATCCTGAAAGATTTGTGCAAAGTTAACACAGCTAGCTTAAATCTGAACTATGATTGATCGTAAAAACGATTTTTTTTTCAACCATTTATAATTACTCACCCAATATCAAGGCAAAAAAGACAATAATTGTTAAAGCTTAGAAAGTTTCAATGTATGTCTATTACTATCTGCATCAATAATTGTGACAAAGTAATTCCCTTCTAGCAATTTAGAACAATCAACAGTAATTTCTCCGTTAGAATTAAGCACATAATCAACCGCAATTAATCTACCAGTTACATCTGTTAAAACAAGTGTTGCTTGATTTAAATCTAAATTGGTGCTTTTAACAATAACATTGTTTGTTACAGGGTTAGGATAAAGACTTAAATCAACTTTTTGTTTATCAAAATCTTCCTCCAATGAAGAAACATAAAGCGTAATTGGCGCTTCAAAGATTCCACGGCCGTGCGTTCCAATATAAATTGTGTTGGTATGATACTGAATTTCAATATCGTTTACAGATGTGTTAGGTAAACAACCATACTTTCTCCAATCATCCGACATTGTATCACGATAATAAACCGCACCATAAGTTCCTATAAATAGTGCTCCAGGTTCGTTATCATACAATTCCAAAGACATAATTGGAAGGTTGGGTAAATCACCAGATATGTTTGTCCAATTCTCTCCAGCATCTTCTGATTTATAAACCTTTTTACCTTCTAAATAACCCGCATATGAGATATACACAATATTTTCATCAAGCGCATCAACTTCTAAGTCTGTTATATCCTGAAAAACAGGCGTATTGATAATTATCCATGCATCAACGCCAGGTTCTTTTACATAAAGGGTTCTACCTTTCGAGGCGTAAATTTTATCCGAATTTGAAGGAGCAATTGCCAATTGTTCTAAATCAGCGTCTCCCCCCAAAACAGGATCTCCAATCGTTTCCCAAGTATCTCCATTATCATCCGATCCATAAACAGAAGTATAAGCAACCAATAATCTATCACTATTATTAGGATCTAATTTGAATGGTGTTTCCCAAGCACCGCTTTCACCTTCGGGCTTTATGTTTGTATTGCTGCCATCTTCCCATCTTCTTAAACCACCATACTGATAACTCCAATATCTTCTATCAGCATATTCTGGATCAATCTCTTGTCCCATTCCATCTCCTGTTTGCGCATATCTCCACCAGCTTTCATCATCTGATCTAAATACGTTTCCGTTGTCTTGAGATCCGCCTCCCAGCACTTTATCTTCACTTTGTGAAACCGCAATATCATAATACTGTGTAATGATTAAATCTGTAGATAAATTAGCAAATCCATTTGTCTCAACATTCTGGCTAAAAACACCTCCGTCATTACAATAGTAAACTTTGTTATCTACTAAAGGATTTACAAATACATTTCTATTATCGACATGAATGTGCGGCAAATCATAGTGACCTAACCAATGGGTTCTTGCAGTAAAATTATCACCAAAATCATTAGATGAATACACTTCAAAATTCCCTACACTTAATACATCTTCACTTCCTGGAGCAAACTCTATTACCATATTTGATTCTGGCAAATCTTTTGTATCAAAGGTTAATCCATTATCTGTTGACGTATACAAATTGGAATTGTGCGTTGCGACTACACGATTTGAGCCATCCATTAAAGAAACTGCAATTCTTACGTGACTGGCTCCAAAATCTGTAATCAAATCAAATGTTTCACCACCATCTTCGCTTCGATAAAACTGACCTGAGCCACCTCCTGCATAAACAATATCTGGATTGCTACGACTAAATTTAACTGATCGAATATCTCCTTCTAAAACCAACTCGTTTGTGGTAAAAAAGTCTGTACTGCGAAAAATACCATCTGAAGTTGCTGCTAATACATGATCACCATCTGAAGGATCCTGATCCATATAATAAATACGGTTGTTTTCTGTTAACGACCAATTTAAATCAGTAGCCGCAAAACTTACACCTCCATCTGCTGAAGCGTAAACTCCAATACTTGTTGGTCCATACCAAACAATATCACTCAACGAAACAAGCATATTATCTGGATTGTCAGGATCTATAATTATTCCAGAAACTGCCGATAAAGGTAAATCATCATTGACAATTGTCTGAGTTAATCCTCCATCTGTCGTCTTCCATAAACCACCCCATGCAGCACCAATGTAATACGTTTCTGGATCTGTTGGGTGAAACGCCAAAGAACTTGTTCTTCCTTGGTCTATTTGCCACCCCATATTACTGTTGTAGTTAATATTTGTCCACTCAATTGGTGAATCGCTATCTTCACAAGTGGCATCTCTCGAAGCTCTTGTTTGACTATTTAATCGAGATGTTTTAGTAAAATCGCCTAAAGTACCATCTGCATTTAAATGGTTCTTCCAAAATGAACACCAACGTTGATATTTTACGAAAGTACCATCTCTAAATTCTCCTTCGCATAAGGCTGCAGGAGATAAATTTGGATATTTCATTTCGAAATAAGCATCTGCCAACGCTGTAATTTCAACATATGTTTTGCCAGAGTTAAATAAGTTCTCTAAATAAACCTTTGCAGGTTGATTCATTTCACTTTCAGAAAAGACTTGAGCAAAGGATTGTATCGTAACAGAACAAACGATTACCAGTGATAAAATAAGCTGTTGGAGCATTCTCATAATAAGAGATAATTATATTAATTTTTCGTTTTTTAAGAGTGCTAAGATAACGAAAATAAATCTCCCTCTAAAGCTGATAATTGGGCTACTCTTGAAATGAAATGTCTCTAAATGAGAAACCGAAAAGAGAAATGTCTTCGTTTTTGAATGTGAAATGCGGTTACAATTTGTAACGGCGTTTATATTTCCATTTAATTCTACCTGAACGCATATCTGTGATATTACGAATAAATGAAATATTTAAGAAAAGGTAGCCATCTTTATGTTTAGAATCCCCTCTCAATTCGCCAGCAGTTGTCCATGTAGGAAAGGCTCCTGATGACGGATCTGCGGAATAGGCTGATGTACTTCCGTATGAAGCTTCAATTAAATCGTTGTCAAAATAAACACCACTTACATCATCTAAATAATCGGTAAATGTTTGGGTATAACTCAATTCAAACGACATGCGCCACAGTGGATCTAATCCAATTTTATAACCAATCCCTACTGGTATTCCCAGACCAATTTTTTTATACTCACTTCCCCCACCTGTTAACCCCTGTCCTTCGGTGTGCAAAGGTCGTAAGTTAACCCAACCACCATCACTTGGGCCTTGTGGAATATATCCAAAACCAGTTACTCCTGTAAATAAATAAGCAACGGTATTTTTATTCCGCATTCCTTTCAACCCATAAATTTTATGACGTGCTCCGTAGCGTTCGTTTGTAAAAAACAAGAATTCAATATGTTGAGAAAATTCAAAAAGATGCGTGCGGAAGCTCAGGTTTCTATTCCTACGAGCCGGCTCATTAGTTAGAGCGTCATCTCCTTTTAGCACAGCATATTGTAGGAGTGTTTTAGTCGCCAATAAAGAGCTTAATCTAAATCGAAATCCTACGTGACCAGAAGGTCGCGTAGTGTTCCAATCAATATCAACAGGAATATAATGAGTCCCTATTCTGTTTAAGCCTCCTAAATCGCCTAGAAAATTTGATGCTCCTGCTCCAAATATGAGTTCTTTCCGTTGCGTTTTCCAATGATCAGATTTGGTAAAATGTGTTGCTTGACCAAAAACTGTTGCGTGTGCTATAAAAAGCAGCACTATGAGTAGGGATATTTTTTTTAAACAGCACATTATCACAATTCTATTACAGAATTAGTGCAAATGTATACAATCCAACTTAACTTGAAAAAAACAATCGTTCTTTTCATTAAAAAATCCGATCAACTTGACGCCTTAATGAAAAATCAGCTTTTAATCCACTGCTGATTAGTTCATTAAAACATAGCGAAGAGGATTTAACCTTACTTCTCCGCCATTTTTTACTTTACCTCGAATATTTTCAAAATAAATGGTCTCTCCCTGCCCCACATTTTCAAGTGCATCCTTCATATCTTCGTTTAGTTGGTTGCCTTCTTCGGCAAATACTTTCCCTCCTAATCCGTCGATTAAATGCAATTCAAAATGGATGATATTTACATCTCCTTCGGTAGTGATTCCTTTATTATCCAATAATTCGTTGCGTGTAATTGAACCTCCCATTTTATTACTAATCCGGGGGCTCATGTCCAAGCTTGGATTTGAAACAACAACTTCCCTGTTTTCTACTACAGGAACTTCTTCCGTTATTAATTCATTTGTGTTGTCAGTTGCAACATCTGCAAGACTTTCAATGATATTGGTTTCGGTTTGGTTTTCAAAGGTAGGTGTTTCTTCTATTGGCGTTGTATTTTCAAGGTTAATTACTTTTGTTTTATGGGTCAAATCGTCTAACGATTGCACCGGTCTCGGGTTCATAACAATAAAGTTATTGTCAGGAACCGTTAAATTGGGAGGGGCGTCTGTGTTCAACATGTCCGTCGAAACTTGATTTTCAGTTGAATTTTGGAACGCTAAGGTCCCTCCAATTATTAATCCTAAAGAGGCTATTCCTGTGGTGCCAAAAAACCAACTCTGTTTATAAAATGGTTTTGACATCATTTGGTGGTTGCGCACAACAGATTCGAAATTTTTGCCAGTCATTATTTCGTCTGCGTTCAATTGCGGGCGATCCAAATTAATCTTTCTATTTTTCATTCCCTATTTGATTAAATAGTTTTTTCATTTTGTTGATTTCTTTTAAGGGGATGATTTTTAAATTATTATGTCCTAAGTATAGTTCTTCCAATGATTCCATTTTTGAAATCCAAGATGGAATATTTTTGATTTTATTTCTATTTAAAGCGAGCCAGTTAAGCTTTTTTAGATTCTTTAAGGAAGGAGGGAAGTCTTCAATATTACAGTTTGTTAACCAAAGAGATTCTAGGTTTTTCCAAGAAGAAATAAAAACATTAAAATCTGAATTGAGGAAACCATCTCCATTGAAATATTCAATTTTTGTAAAATATTGAAAGTAATCAGGAATGAATTTAATTTGATTGTCCACTCCATTCACAGG
>CAKZPK010000343.1 GCA_937139035.1 uncultured Crocinitomix sp.
GTTTTAGAGAGAATTTTTTTTATAAAAAAGAAATTAATTTAACTAATGGCACGGGGTCAAACCTGAGTGATGTTTACTATTACCGAAATGTAGACCCTGATAATAATGAAGCATTAACAGGTGTATTTGCCACGACAAATACCATTGTATCTCAACCCGACCCTGATTGTATAAAGGCGTTGGTATCTGCAGAGCAAGCTTCACCTTGGCCATCTTATTTAGGACTTGGTGGATTAGGAGAGCAATTTCGAGTGACACACGGCGGTTTTTCAAATCGAAGTGGTTCAGACATTTGGAATGCGGCAGGTGGCTTAACAGGGACACTCGGCGCTGTTGATACTGATGACAAAGCAATTTCATTAGCATATAAAACAGATATTCCTGCTGGAGGATCAATTAACTTCAGTTATGCTGTTGTATTAAATGAAGCTGCACTAGAGGCCGCATTTTCTAGCTTATACTTTATAAATTATGAAACTTCTAGCGGTGTTGGTGGAGGACTTTTAAATCCTTGTAGTCCAGACGCCGTTATTGCAAACTCATGCAGAGGGAGTGATGTTACGTTAACTATTAACGGACCGGACATAGATGGCTATGATTGGGTTTGGTTACCAGGTGGACATACAGGAGACACAATTGTTGTTTCTCCAGAAGATCCTACGGTATATACCGTTACAGGAACTCCAACATCCCCCTGTCTTGTTGGTACAATAACAAAAACTGTAAGCGTTGTATTTTCTGAAGGCCCAATAATCGATCTTGAAGATCAAGGATTGGTTTGTATGGAATTCAATTTGGACACCTTACTTTGGGAAAACACAAACTGGAATGAAGATACAGAATGTTATTTCTTATCGGAAGAACCTGATAGCTCTGGTCAATTTGAACCCGAATTTGAAGGTCCTGTCATGACTGAGGATGATTTGGTATGGCTTGTCTGTTATGACTCTGCAACTGGATGTTATGATTATCGACCAATTGATTTGGATTGGATAGGGCCAGGAGCCGCAGGACCAGATACTTCAATCACCATTTGTGGCGGACCAGGAACAGTATTTCATTTAGGAGTCATGATATCTGACAGTGCCAATGACCAAGGGTATTTTGAAGAAATTACTGAAAGTGGCGGATTAATAGATTCTACTGGACTATTTAATGGTTCAGGTTTATATGGAACTTTTGAATTTTGGTATATAACGCCAGGACTTGCGCCTTGCCTTTCGGATACAGCGGTGTTCACTGTTACCATAATGGAACGACCTATAGCCAATTTCAATTATCTTATCAATGGCCTTCCATCTTCAGATGGAATAACTAGTGGATGTATTACCGCAGAGGTAGAATTCGACAACCTCTCAACCATTGTTGATCCTGGTGAGATTACCGAGTGGTTTTGGTATTATGGTGACGGAGATACATCTGATGAATGGGATGCCCCACCACACACATATACCGGACCCGGTACATATATAATCTCCTTAACAGTCACCAGTGATAATGGATGTACCAGCACTGTCAACCGTGCGGTCATAATTTACGATTTCCCACCATTAGAACTTGTGTATACTGAACCTATTTGCTATGGCTATGAAGATGGTTTAATCACTGTTATTCCAGACAGTACAATTGGACCGTTTAATCTAACAATTGAGGATGAAGATGGTAATATTTTAAATGATGGAGAAGTAACTGCTGATTCATTAGGAGAAGGAACATATTATATAACCATTGAGGATGGATCAGGTTGCGTTTCTACTGCTGAAGTAACCTTAGAACAACCTCCATACATGGACGTTTGGTATCGAATTTCAAATCCTGCATGTACGGGAGATTCTGGATGGGTAGTAGTTGATTCTGTTGCTGGAGAAAGTGATAATAACCCAATAAGTTATACTTGGGATCCTAATCCTGCAGGTATTGAAGGAATTGGGGCCGATTCTTCCTTTTGGATGAAAGCAGGAGATTATACCTTAACTGTTACTGATTAAAAAGGATGTTTTCGAGAGATTGATCTAACCTTAATTGATCCTCCGCCATTTTACTTTACAGACTGGGGATGGGACACTGCATATTGCCGTTTATATGGTTATCAAAGCGGGAATGGTTTTGTTTGGGCCGCCGCCGCGGGAGGAGTCCCCACCTACACTTATGAATGGACCTATTTATATGATGGTTCAACCAGTAACAATACAACTTGGGGAGCAAGAAATCCAGGAGATCACTTAATTACAGTAACAGATGCCTTTGGATGTGAATTAACTAAAATAGTAACAGTTGATTCCGTCAATCCAATTGCCTCTTTTACAACAGAATCGGCCATGCTAAATGATAATTGCGAAGGAACTGCAGATGTGGAGGTTGTCTTTACCAATACCTCAAGATATTATGCCAACCCTAATAATCCTGATGCTGATACTTTATTTATGTGGGATATGGATCGTACCTCAATCGACAGTTGGACGATATGCAATGATTTCTTTCAGCAATTTGACACCACCTATGAAGCAAGGGGAGCAAGTTATGAAATTGATGTCTGCCTAATTGCCTTTAATAAAAACGGATGTACGGATACTGCCTGTAAAACCATAACCATTTGGGAACCTCCTACTCTTGATCCTGTTAATGTCTTTACGCCTAATAGCAACGGAACAAATGACGTATTTACTTTTAAAAATTTCCAAAAAGGAATTCGAGATTTTAATTGTGTCATAGTCAATAGATGGGGAGTAACCGTAGGAGAAATCAATGAAATTACTGGATTTTGGAACGGCACAACTCCTGGAGGTGACTTATGCCCGAATGGAGTTTACTTCTATACTTACGTAGCCACAGCCGACAATGGAGAAGAGTTCTCAGGGCAAGGGACAGTTACGTTATTATCTGGTCGCGGAGAATAAATTCAGGTTCTTTTCCATTTCAACGCATGTATATCTTGATATTTTCGCTATCTTAGATTAAGATAAACCAACTGAAATGAAAAGGCTATTCTTTACCCTAATTTGCATCACATTTTCTGTTTTAGGAATTACACAGGATAACAATCCTAGTTCCGAAAAAGCGGATCATCCGTTTCGAATAGAAATTGAACCCACCTCATATATTGCCAAAGGGTGGAGTTTATTGGGAAGTTACGGCATTGATAAAGAAAGAGATTTAAGCGTTGGACTGTACACCATTGCTTCTACTTTGCCAAGCGGTTTGAACAGAACCATGTTTTGGAATGTTGAAGAAGAAGATGAAATTCGATTAACTTTTGAAGCAGCTGCTACGCTTCGGTATAAAATTCCTTATTTCCTGAATACAGAGAGTAATCCATATATTGGTTTATTTTTTGGTTGGGAAGCTTTTACGCATACACATGCAACTACTGCGCAAGTAACTAATCTTTCAAACTTTTTTTTGACGCCACAAGTTGGATATGAAATATACGTTTTTAAAGAGCGTTTTTATCTAAATCCAAGCGTTAGAATTGTCTACGAATTTGGACGACAAACAGATTTTGATAATTTGGGTGACATTACCAATTCAGGCCCAGTCATTCGAAGTTTTGTTTGGCTTCCCTCATTTTCATTAGGGGTAAGATTATAATCAAGATGAGTTTGACAATTATTTCTGGTAGAAAGGCACGCTATATTCAATTTAGAATGTGGATGCGGATAGCGGCAGTTGCTAGTCGCGTTACTAAAAATCCGATTAAATTAATTGGAGCAGTTAAACGTGTAAAAAAACTCAAGAAGGATTTTTTAAGCAAAAAGCCTTTGCAAAAATTGGTTCGTGTTGACAATCGTTATTTCTGGGATTTAAATCAACCTGGCTGGCCATCCAAATCATTTGATAAGAATTTTGAATGGGTAATTCAACGCTTAATTGAAGATGAAAAGGAAGATATAGAAAGTGTGCGCATGGTCTTTTTGGCTATCACTAAAAAATGCCCTATGAATTGCGAACATTGCTACGAGTGGGACGAGATAAACAAAAAAGAAACCATGGATTTGGATACACTTCATAAAATTGTAGCCAAATATCAAAAATTGGGGGCAGCTTATTTCATTTTAGGAGGAGGCGAACCCTTGGTTCGCTATAAAGATTTAGTAGAAGTATTAAAGACTGCTAAACGCACATCCGATTTTTGGATTTCAACCTCAGGTTTTAATTTGACATTGGCAAAGGCGCAGGAATTAAAAGCCGCGGGATTAACTGGAGTTTCATTAAGTATAGATCATTTTGATGAACAAGCCAATGATAAATTTAGAGGGCATTCGCAAGCTACTGCGCATATTCGTATGGCTGCAGAAAATGCACTTAAAGCAGGGTTAGCTGTTGCGACTGCCATTTGTGCTACTAAGGAATTTATTAGTAAAGAAAATATGTATCAGTACGCCGAGTTTTCTAAAAACTTGGGAGCTGGTTTTATTTGGCTAATTGAACCTAGAGCAGCAGGAAAATATGAAGGCCAAAACGTACAGTTATTAAAAGCGCATCAGGATATTTTAGATGAGTTTTATATTACACTCAATCATGATGAGAAATATCTTTCTTATCCAAGAGTAATTTTCCCTAACTATAACCACAGAGCAATTGGTTGTGCAGGTGCAGGAACGCGTAGTATTATGATTGACACTGATGGTTATGTAAATGCCTGTCCATTTTGCAGAAAAAAAGGAGTACATGCTTTGGCGGAGGATTCAAGAGAGCAAGTTACTAAACTCTTAAACACAGGTTGTCCCAACCCTTTATTTGAAACTCGGCCTTCATAAACCTTGTTTAATTTGACAATTGGTTCTTCTTTCCTCCGAACCTAAAAACCAAATGAATTCGTGCAAAATATTGTCTTCTAAAACTGTACGAATAAAGTTCTTCAGCATTAAAAACACTGGTCTTTGCCAATACAAACTCATCCGTTTCTGAAGTGCGAATATAAACACGATCAGGTTCTTTATTAGAGGCTTTATTTCTATTTGAATAGCCTACTTCGGTTGAAAAATTAAAAGTTCTAGTAAGGTTAAAATTAAGACCTAACATTCCTTCATATTTAAAAACGGTGGTTTGCGAATTAGAAATCACTTGTCTTTCTGTTCGAAACGTGTGGAAATAGGTATCTGTAGGAATATTTTTCTCAACAGAAAAGGTCATAAAATAATCTACCGTTCTTAAATTCTCAAAACCTACATTAAAGCTTTGCCCAATATAGGGGCTTATTTTGGTGTTTTTTGTTAGATAGAATTTGGGTGTTATTCCAAATTGAAAATCTAATTCTCTAATATGCCCTTCTGAATTTGAGTTAAAATAAAGTTCTGTTCGGTTTGCAATGACCGGGTCAGGAAGACTTACCTCATCCTCATGAAATTCAATTAAATAATTCCACGAATTATAGGTGACATTCACTTCATATGGACTCGAATACTCATTTGGATGTAACCCAATAATTATGGGAACTTTAATTGAGAATCGATCATTAATCCAATATTCTGGTTCTATCGAAAAATAGGAGTTATCGTAAAACAAACGTCTTTTGTCTCTTTGCCTACCCGCTATTAAGGACGTTAAATTAGTGGACACCGCGAATTTACCATAGCTAAACGGGTTTGCTTTTAAAATTTGCTGATTAGTCAAATCTTCATTCCGATTTGAATCCCGACTGAACCAGTAATCAAGGTTCATTTCTTCCCCATTATAAACGATTCTATCAAATGATTTAATTGCTTGATTAATCGACTGCCCGTCTAATTTATATTCAATAATTGCAGCAGCTGAATCTACCTTGATTATTTGCGTTGGTAAAACATTTCCATTTTTATAAAACAAAGTATCCTGAGCGTTACAATAAAACACCGAACATAATATAAAACCAATTAAAAACACCCTCATTTAAATTCATTTTTCACCCCTCCAAAACGATACACCAAATGAATCCTAAAATAAGGTAGTAATGATTGACCTGAGTTATAATTGGGGGCATGACGATTTAAAAATGGATCTTGCTGATACTCCTCACCTTTTTCGCGAATAAACACTCTATCAAATCCAGCATTTTCGCTTTTTATTATTGTCGTATAACCTAGCTCAGCAGTTAACCCGAAACTTTTTAACACATTAATCGATAATCCAATTGCTCCTTCGTAACGAAACACTATTCTTTTTTCATCAAATGATTCATGCGTAATTTCTGGTCCAATCCAATATGAATTACTTTCGGAAAAGTATTTTTCATAAGTGTAATAATAATCAACACGATTCAAATTTATTTGAGACAAATAAATCCCCTGTCCAAAATACCAGCCAAACGTTCGTTGTCCTCTAAAATAAAACTTAGGGTTTAAACCAATTTGAAATAATAAATCTCTTTTATGCCCCATTTGCTGACGCCCATATCCTGAAACTGCAGATATATAAGGCAGCATTTCAACTCCATCTCCATCTTGATTTGTTCGATATGGTGAGGAATAGTAATAATGCTCTTTGCTCTTGGGCAAACCGAAATGAATTGGCATTTTCAACGATAAATTATCCAGAATAAAATACTCTGGTTCTATACTATAAACTTGATTAATAGAATAGGTTAGTAAACCATTTGTAGCAAATACTCCTGTCAAATTTGTGGAGAGCGCCCACTTCCCGTAGATATATTTAGGGTTGAGTTTTATTTTTTGAATAACTGCTGCTCTCGCCTTTTCAGAATCTTGATGCGTTGCTATTTCTGAATACTCTCCTTTATTGTTTGGGTTCCCCGAATAAACCACAGGTTTGAAAGAACTAATTGAAGCATATATGGTGTCTTGTTCATAAACATAGCCCATTAGGTTGGTAT
>CAKZPK010000344.1 GCA_937139035.1 uncultured Crocinitomix sp.
TCCGTATAAAATTAGAAACACTAAATATTCATTATAAATAAATAAAAAATGCCAAAATTGTATAAAGAAATCGACAAGTCAATTCTTGTTGCTTTACCTAATCCAACTAAAGAAGCTTACGAAATTAAAATCAAGATTCCAGAATTCACTTTTTTAGGTGTTCAGGAACAACCAGATTTTGCTGCCATTTATATTACGTTTTATCCAAAAAACAAGATAATGGAGCTAAAATCATTGAAGCAATATTCTTATCACTTGCGTGACATTGTCGTTTCATATGAAAGACTAATTAATATTTTTTATGATCACTTAATGGAAACTTTTGATCCAGAAAGATTAAGATTGATGATGGTTTGTAATCCACGAGGAGGAATTAGTTCAAAATTAACTATTGATTCTGATTGGGCTGCACGTGGCGGACAAGAGAAATTCAAAGATTGGGCAAGCCAAGGTGGAGATGACAACTGGAGTGTATTGATGTAATATTTGCATAACACAATAATTTATAGATTGCTTTAACTCATTGATAGTCGATTTTTGTAGAATACCACCTACACTATCCACCCTTTGAGTTTATCATTAATTCCATATTGAAAATTAAAAAGAATGAGTTTACATCCTGAATATAGCGGCACTTACGCTTACAAATGGGAACATCTTCCAAACATGAAGTTGAGTGGGCTAGAACCTTTAGAGGTTACAGCTGCATCCAACTTTGTGAATATTGGTGAGCGTACAAATGTTGCAGGATCTCGAAAGTTTCTTCGTCTAATTAAGGACGAAGAATTTGACGAAGCCCTTTCTATTGCCAGAGACCAAGTTGAAGGTGGTGCTCAAATCATAGACATCAATATGGACGACGGTTTGATTGATGGTAAAGAGGCAATGGTTAAATTCTTGAATTTAATTGCATCTGAACCTGACATTTCTCGTGTTCCAATCATGATTGATTCTTCTAAATGGGACATTGTTGAAGCTGGATTGCAATGCGTGCAAGGTAAATGTGTTGTAAACTCAATTAGTTTAACAGAAGGAAAAGAAAAGTTTGTTGCTGAAGCAAAAAAAATTCGTCAATATGGTGCTGCAGTTGTTGTAATGGCATTTGATGAATTAGGGCAAGCAGACACTTATCAACGTAGGATTCAAATATGTGAAGAATCTTATCGCATATTAGTTGATGAAGTTAACTTCCCTCCTCAGGATATTATTTTTGATCCCAATGTTTTTCCAGTTGCAACTGGAATGGAAGAGCACCGCAAAAATGCCCTGGACTTTTTCCAAGCCACAAGATGGATTCGTGAAAACTTGCCAGGTGCTCACGTTAGTGGAGGAATTAGTAATGTTTCTTTTTCATTTAGAGGAAATAATATCGTTAGAGAAGCTATGCACTCTGCATTCCTATATCATGCCATCAATGAAGGATTAGACATGGGAATTGTAAACCCAGCTATGTTGGAGATTTATGACGACATTCCGAAAGATCTTTTGACACATGTTGAGGACGTATTACTTGACAGAAGAGATGATGCCACTGAACGTTTATTAGAGTTTGCTGAAACTGTAACAGGAACAGGCAAAGTAAGAGTAGTAAATTTAGAGTGGCGTAATGGTACTTTGCAAGAAAAATTAACGCATTCATTGGTAAAAGGAATTGCAGATTTTATAAATGAGGATGTGGAGGACGCTCGACAGACTGTGGCTGAACCTATCGAAGTTATTGAAGGATTCTTGATGAATGGAATGAATGTGGTTGGAGACCTTTTTGGAGCAGGTAAAATGTTCTTGCCTCAAGTGGTAAAATCAGCCCGAGTAATGAAAAAAGCGGTTGCTTATTTATTACCCTATATTGAAGCCTCGAAAACAGAAAACCGCTCCAAAGGAAAAATACTAATGGCCACGGTTAAAGGTGACGTTCATGACATTGGAAAGAATATTGTTTCTGTCGTGCTTGGATGCAATAATTATGACATTATAGATTTAGGTGTAATGGTGCCTGCAAATAAAATATTAGCTGCCGCGCAAGAACACCAAGTGGACGTAATTGGATTAAGTGGATTAATCACTCCATCATTAGATGAAATGGTTCACGTAGCAAAGGAAATGGAGTATTTAGACATGAATTTACCTTTATTAATTGGAGGAGCAACTACTTCTAAAGTTCACACAGCGGTAAAAATTGATCAACATTATACTAAAGGACAAACTATTTATGTCTTAGATGCATCAAGATCCGTTACAGTAGTAAGCGATTTGCTTAGCGATAAAAAAGATGGATTTATTGAAAACATCAAACAGGAATATGAAACTGTTCGAACAAATTACGCTAAGAAAAAAGGATTCAAAAAGTTTTTACCACTTGCTGACGCTCGACAAAACAAATTCAAAATTGAATGGAAAGCGGAAGATATTGCAACACCAAAACTAAATGGAGTTGAGCAATTGAGTGATTATGACTTAAATGAATTGCGCGAATATATCGATTGGACACCATTCTTTCACACTTGGGAATTACGCGGTAAATATCCTGCCATTTTGGAGCACGAAACTATGGGCGAAGAAGCCAGTAAATTGTTTCGTGAAGCGAATATCATGTTAGATAAAATCATTTCTGAAAAATGGTTAACGGCAAAAGCAAGCGTTGGTATTTGGCCTGCTAATTCCATTAATGATGACGATATTGAAATTTATACTGACGATAATCGAGATACAGTTTTGCATACCCAATTTGGAATGCGTCAACAACTAAAAAAGGCAAAAGCAGCTAGTAATGTTTGCGTTGCCGATTTTATTGCGCCAAAAGAAAGTGGCATAAAGGATTATATTGGAGGATTTGTTGTTACTACAGGTTTAGGCATTGAAAAAAAGGTGGCAGAATTTGAAGCCGATCATGATGACTACAACTCAATTTTGCTAAAAGCACTAGCGGATAGACTTGCAGAAGCATTTGCAGAGCGCTTACACGAATTAGTGCGACAGTCCTACTGGGGGTATGAATCAGAAAGCTTAAATAAAGCCGATTTAATTAAAGAAAAATACCGCGGAATTAGACCTGCACCAGGTTATCCAGCCAACCCGGACCATACTGAGAAACCGGGCTTATTTAGCTTATTAAACGCTGAAGAGCTAACGGGCGTCTCTCTAACCGAATCTATGGCAATGATGCCTGCAGCGTCAGTTAGTGGATGGTATTTCGCCCACCCAGAAGCACATTATTTTGGAGTAGGTAAAGTTAAAACAGATCAGGTTGAACGGTTAGCTGAGGCTAAAGGAATAGAACTAAAACGCATGAAACAATGGTTGAGCAGTAATTTGGAAGATGAATAGTTTGATTTAATCATTACATATTCTCTCCAAATGGTCTCCTTACTCCTAAGGATTTTAGTTTTTCGATTAAATTATTCATTTCTGATTTCGTCCAACCCCCATACTGATATTGACTAATTATTGGTTTGTTCTTCTCAAAAAACATAAGTTTTTCAAACTTAATCCAACGATTTTTGAGGTATAGACCATAAGTTAAATCCTCTAAACTAATAACAACTGTTTTGGGCGTATTAAAATCCAAATAATCGATACAAATGCTACTATCGTTAAGTTCAACCTTAGTAAGGAATTTGCTTGACACGAATGCCGAAATAACAAAATCGATCAAAAAGAGACCAATCGTAATTATAAATCCATGAATAATGAAGTATTTCCAATAATTGTCTTGCACTGTAAGAAGCATTATGGTCAAGAATACTATTATCACTGCACGAAAAAGAAAAACATGCAATGGAAGACACTTTTGCCAACGTTTAAAATATCGCATTTCTTCAACTATAACCTCTTTTGACATAATTCCTGTCAATATAACTTGTTTCAAAGAATCAACACCCACAGGTCCAAGTTAAAAAGTAGTATTCCTTCTCATCCACTTTTATTGTATAATGGCATCCCTCAAGTTCAGTCTTAGGTTCATACAAGGTGGAATAATCTTTCCAGACATACGCACTGCCCCACACATTGGAATCTTGATTATCTCTCCTTTCAATTACTTTGCTTATCACAGAGAAAAAAGCTTCTTTGTCGCGACATTTAGTGTATAACTCCCCACCAAATCCCACCTCAACATAAAGCGAATAACTATAAAACACACCATTTTTAAACCGTTGCACCCATTTTGTTGTACCCCAAAAATCATCCATTTCTAAAACAGTTCGTTTAGCTAATGAATCCAAGTGCAGTACCAAATACTCATATACATTTGCACTGTTTTCATTTTGCATCTTAAGGGCTTCAAACTCCTCATTAATAGCCGGCAAACAAATCGACTTTAACCGATTTACAGATTTTTTTGAAGATTCTTTTTGCAAGATTAATTCAGGAACATATTCCATAATCACTCCTTTCTCTTCCAAAGGTTCTGAATTTGAATTAACACAAGCAGAGAGTAAAACCAGTGGTATTATCCATTTAATCATACTCCAAAATAGGTTACTAAAAGCTATGAGATTGATGTTTTTCTTCTAATTACAATCCGCAATTATTATTTGCAGAATTAATCGTAGAAAACGCAATAATTATGAAAATCTCCAGAACAATTAATTGCTACAACTGTTAAATAATCAAATGGAAAAGACAACTTTTTTTTGGTTAAGAAGAGACTTAAGGCTAAATGACAACACTGGACTTAAATCTGCATTACAAAACAATACGAATGTACAGCTCATCTTTATTTTTGACACAACAATTTTAGATGAATTACCAAAGGATGACGCTAGAGTATCATTCATTTGGCAAGCCTTAAAAAAGCTTAACACATCACTTAATTCCTATAATTCAAGCTTACTTATTAAACACGGTAACCCAATTACAATTTGGACTGAATTATTGAAAGAATTCGAAATTCAAAACATATATACCAATCGAGATTACGAACCAATGGCAATTGAGCGAGATAAAAAAGTTCGATTTTTAATGGAGTCAAACGGAGTTAATTATCTCGATTTTAAGGACCACGTTTTCTTTGAAAAAGATGAAATTTTGAAAGCAGATGGAACGCCCTACACCATTTACACGCCCTACAAAAGAAAATGGCTAGAGAAGTTTGCAAAAACAAACGTTATCATTCCTAAAAAGCAAGATGAATTAAATCGCAAATACGCAAAAAACAAATTCGATTTCCCTTCTCTCAAAGCAATTGGATTTTGTGAAAACAATTCGCAATCCTTCGCATATGATTTAAAAGGAGTTGAAAACTATGATGAACATAGAAATTTTCCTTTTATAGATAAAACCACGCGCCTAGGACATCATTTACGTTTTGGTACAATTAGCTTACGCAGTTTAGTGGCATATGCAACACCAAAAAACGACACTTTTATTTCTGAATTAATTTGGCGAGATTTTTTCTCTCAAATACTCGCACATTTTCCATACGTTACAGATGCACCATTCAAGAAAAAATATGCAAATATTGAATGGCGGAATAATGAGAAAGAATTTGAACTATGGTGCGCAGGAGAAACAGGATATCCAATTGTGGAT
>CAKZPK010000345.1 GCA_937139035.1 uncultured Crocinitomix sp.
AGAACAGGTTTCAGATTATATGGAATTACATCTGGTTTTCAATACTGATGTATATGAGAAAAACATGATGGAGCAATTCATTGGTCATTACAAAAGACTCTTGAATCTTTTTTTAGAAGATGATCAAGGGCGAGTATCAGAAATTGAATTTTTGTCTACAGATCAAAGAAACCAGCTATTGGTCAATTTTAACCGGACAGATAAAAATTATCCAGACAGAGAAACCTTAATTAGTCTTTTTGAAAAGCAAGTAGAAAAGACTCCTGAAAAGGTTGCCGTTTGCTTTGGCGAAAATGAATTGACTTATAGAGAGTTGAATGAATCTGCAAATCAATTGGCAAATTATTTGAATGATAATTTTGAGGTTGATTCAGAGGATTTAATTGGAATTAAGCAAGATAGAGGTGAGCATTTAGTCATTTCGATTTTGGCAACATTAAAGCTAGGCGCAGCCTATGTTCCAATAGATCCAAGTTATCCATCTGAAAGAATTAACTTTATTTTGGTGGATAGTGCTTGCAAATTGTGTTTAGATGAATCTAAAATGCTTCGATTTGAACAATTGAAATCAGACTTTGATTCAATAAATTTGAACAAGAAAATTGATGAAGATCAATGTGCGTATGTGATTTACACGTCCGGTTCAACAGGGCAGCCTAAAGGTGTGAAAATTAGTCATGCATCAATTTGCAATCTTTGCTTTTGGCATCAAGAAACCTATGAGGTTGATGTGAATAGCCGCGCAACTATTTTGTCAGGGGTGGGATTTGATGCTATGGTGTGGGAGCTTTTTCCTTACATCACTTCTGGAGCAACTGTTTATCCAATTAGTAATGATGATAGAGCAGATGTTGATTCGTTGTTGGCAATTGTTAATTTGAATGAGATAACGCATGCATACTTGCCAACAGTATTGTATAATGACTTTGCTCAAAAATCAGATGATTTATATGGAGTAGTTAATATTTGTGTGGGAGGAGAAGCTTTAGGTACTGTAAGTTCTGTGGATAAAATTAAGCTTCATAACAATTATGGCCCAACTGAGAATACAGTAGTTTCGACTAAACTTTCATTAAGTAAAGCGGATTTTAATAAACGGAATATTCCAATCGGAAAACCAATAGCAAATTCTAAAATTTATGTGCTGAATGAAAAAAGGAAATTGCAAGCGCAAGGAGTTGTAGGTGAAATTTGCATTTCAGGAAAAGGACTCTCATTGGGTTATTTGAATCAACCAGAATTGACTGCTGAGAAGTTTGTTGATAATCCATATGAAGTGGGTAAATTGTACTTGACAGGAGATTTGGGAAGATGGCTTGCAGATGGAACGGTTGAATTTATTGGACGTAAGGATGATCAGGTTAAGATTAGAGGATATAGAATTGAGTTAGGGGAAGTTGAATCTGCCATTGAACAATTAAGTTTTGTTGAAAAGGCGGTTGTTATAACATTGTCTGATGCAAAAGGAGGAATGGACTTGGTTGCTTATTATACTTCTTCCGAAGCTGTAGAGGTCTCAGCAATACGCGATCGATTGAAGCAAAGCTTACCTCAATATATGATCCCTGCGTTTTTAGTGAAACTGGAAGAATTTCCACTTACGCAAAATGGAAAAGTAGATAAAAGAAGTTTACCAAACCCATTGACATTAGGGCTTTCTCGTGGAGCTGATTTTGTGGCTCCAAGAAATGAGATGGAAATCAAAATGGCTCGAATCTGGAATGAGGTTTTAGGACAAGACCAGGTAGGAATTAAAGATGATTTTTTCGCTTTAGGAGGGCATAGTTTAAAAGCTGTAAAACTTATTGGTAGATATGCAGCTGAGTTTGGAGTTAAACTAAAGTTGCAAGACGTATTTACAGCAACGACAATTGAAAGTCAATTGCGATTATTGGATGAAAAACCAAACGCAGACTATCAAAAGATTAATCCAATTCAAGAATCGGTTAGTTATCAGGTGTCTGATGCTCAAAGAAGAATGTGGGTGTTGAGCCAGTTTGAAGGATCTTCTGCTGTTTATAATATTCCTGGAAGCATTCAATTAGAACGTGGCGTTAATATTGATGCTTTTATTAAAGCAATTGAATCAACAATCGACCGACATGAAATTTTAAGAACGGTAATTAAAGAAGATGAGTCAGGAGAGTTAAGGCAATGGATAAAACAACGAACTGAAATTAATTTCAAGGTGGATTATAGAGATTATCGATCTACTGAAAATCCAAATAAACAAATTGAATCATTCATAAAATTAGACGAGAATAAACCCTTTGATTTAGAAAATGGTCCTTTGATTCGTGTGGTACTTCTTCAACAATCAGATGATGAGATTGTTTTTTACTATAACCTACATCACATCATTAGTGACGGTTGGTCAATGGAGGTGCTTTCTAAGGATATAATAAGCTATTATAATGGCTTTCAATCTCAAGAATTGCCCGATTTACCTACTTTGGAAATTCAATATAAAGACTTTAGCGCATGGCAATTTGAACAATTTGAAAAAGCCGAATTTAAATTCCACCAAGAATATTGGTTAGATCGCTTAAGTGGAAACCTTCCGCTTTTGAATTTGTTTCATTCAAAACAAAGACCCAAAATTAAATCCAACGAGGGGAGAGCTTTATACACAGAAATTGGCGCCGTAACTACCCAAAAACTGCGTAATTATACAAATGAAAAAGGCGGTAGTTTGTTCATGGGGTTACTTGCTGTTTGGAATGTTTTGATGTACAGAAATACGCATCAAAAAGATCTCATTATAGGAACGCCTGTGGCTGGAAGAGCTCATCCTGATTTAGAAAATCAAATTGGGTTGTATTTAAATACATTGGCATTGCGAAATGAGATTAAAGAAAATGAAGGCTTTAATGACTTTTTTGAACGATTAAAACTAAACACATTAAAAAGTTTTGACCACAGTGATTATCCTTTTGACAGACTGGTTGAAGAATTGAATCTTGCACTTGACACAAGCCGAAATGCTGTTTTTGACGTTATGCTTTCTCTTCAAAATTTTACTGATGCTGGTAATGCTAATGGGGCTTATACTGACGAAATTCAGGACCTAGGGGAAACTAGTGCGAAGTTCGATTTAGATATAACATTTCAAGAAAGAGGAGATCGTATAAGTTTTCATGTCATATATAATTCGGATATATATGCGGAAGAAATGATCCGAATGCTTTTGGAACAATACAAAAACTTATTAGAAACAGTTTTGACTAATCCAGATGAGCGGATTGCCTATTTGGATTATTTGCCGGAGCAAGAAAAGCAATTGATTACTAATTTTAATGGAAAGAGTAGACCATATCAAGGAGCAGAAACATTTCAAAGTTTGTTTGAAAAGCAAGTTTCTAAAACTCCAGAGAATATAGCTTTAGTCTCAGGTGAAAAAGCAATAACCTATAAAGAACTGAATGAATTATCCAATCGAATGGCTCATTATCTGATTGATCAATATCAAGTTAAATCAGACAGTTTGGTTGGTGTTTTTCTGGAAAGAAATGAATGGAGTCTTGTTTCCATTTTAGGAATTTTAAAATCAGGTGCGGCCTATCTGCCAATTGATCCTGAATATCCGAAAGAAAGAATTGCTTATATGGAGGAGGATGGAAATTGCCTCGTTACAATTGACAATCATTTAATTGATCAATTTAAAGTGAATGCTGCACAGTGGAGTTTTGAGAATCCGAAGGTTAAGATTTCTCCTGAAAGTTTAGCGTATGTTATTTACACATCTGGAACCTCTGGCAAACCAAAAGGAGTGATGATTGAAAATAAATCCTTGTTGGACTATGCCATAAGCTTTGGAGATTATTTTAATGTACAGGAACAAGACGCAGTTATTCAGCAAGCCTCGTTGTCATTTGACACCCATGTTGAAGAAATTTATCCAGTACTATTGCGTGGGGGTAAAGTTTTACTTGCTAAAAATGGTGGGCGCGATATTGAGGAATTGATTGAATTAGTACAAGTGAGTAAAGCTACAGTTTTGAGCGCCACTCCAATGATTATAAATGAACTGAATGAAAGGAATGCAGATTTGTCAGGATTACGCTTGTTAATTAGTGGAGGAGATAAATTCAACCTTTCTTTTGTTTCAAACTTTGTCGGACAATTTGAAATCTATGATACTTATGGTCCAAGTGAGGTAACGGTATGCTCCACTTATTCCAAAATCATTGGAAATGAAGAACAATTGACAATTGGTAAACCCATTAAAAATCGTTCAATCTATATTTTAAGTGAGCAACAACAATTAGTTCCAGTTGGGGCAACTGGTGAAATTTATATTGGAGGAGAAGGAGTTGCTCGCGGATATTTGAATCAACCAAAATTAACATACGAATCCTTTGTTCAGAGTCCTTTTTCTACAGATGAAAACTTATATAAAACGGGAGATTTAGGACGTTGGCATAAAGACGGTACAATTGAATTTATCGGTCGGAAAGATAGTCAGGTTAAGATTAGAGGGTATAGAATAGAACTTGGAGAGGTAGAATCTGCGCTGCATCAATTGAAAGGCATTCAGGATGCTGTAGTAATTGTCCAAAAAACTAATCAGGAAGAAAATTATCTAGTAGCTTATGCCGTTTTAGAAAATGGCATTAAAACGGATGAATTGAAAAGGTTGTTAAGTGAGAAATTACCTGCATACATGATTCCAACTCGAATATATCAAATGGATAAAATTCCGAAAACTCCAAACGGAAAAGCGGACAAAAAAGTCTTATCTCTTTTGAATGAAAATCCGGAGGAGTTAAAGGTGCCGTTTGTTGGCCCACAAAATGAAATGCAGAAAGCATGGTTGGATGTTTGGGAGCAAGTATTAAATAAAGAAGGAATTGGAATAGATGATGACTTCTTTGAATTGGGCGGAAACTCTATTAAGGCAGTGAGTGTATCTAGAGCAGGAGATCTTCAGGTACCATTGAAAATTATTTATAAAGAAAGAACGATTAAACGTTGTTTGGCCGCTATTGAAAAACAGAATAGCACAGAAGCTTTATTGGAACATTATCCGGCAAAAGTTAAAACAGATATGAATATTGTGTTAGTGCCTTATGCTGGAGCTACGGATATCGCTTATCAAAACTTGGCGGAGGAATTGACAAATGATTTTAATGTATACACGGTTATTATGCCATGGCACAGTTTAGCAGATAATGTAGAATTTAAAGATCATATTTGGCTAAAAGAGAATTTATTCAGAGAAGTGGAAGAGAAGGTGAAGGGAAAAACGATTGTTTTAGGACATTGCGCAGGAACAAGTTTAGCACTAACTTTGAGTCAATACATTGAAAATAGTAAAGAAACATTAGTTGGGGTGATTCAATGTGCAGACAGTTATAAAGAGAATTATAATTTCGATTTGAATAAAGGGGGGTGGTCTTCGTTTTCAAATGAGCAAATATGGAATGATGTGATTGTGAAATTGGATTTTCAATCAGAAAACCTACATGAAAAAACAAAAGAAGCCATTGTCAATAACTTACGTCATGATGCGCATGTTTCAGAACGTATCATAATGGAGATTCAAGGGAATAGAGAGGCCATGAAATTAAATGCGCCAATTCATGCATTGTATGGCGAGCTGGATGCGATTACACCAAATTATAAGCAAACGTATAAATCTTGGAACTTATTTTCTGACACGGTTAGTTTTGATGTTATTCCAAATGCAGGGCACTATTTTGTGAACCAAAACGCAGCAGAAACTGTGCAGAAAATAAAACAAAAGTTGAATGATTGGTCAAAGGGAAATTAGAGCCCCTTTGGCCAGTAAGTTTATAATAAAAGGAAAGAATATTTTAGATATTGCTAATAGGTGAGGGGATTTCAACCACTAAATTTTCTGTTATCAGTTCGTCAATTATTTCTCTTTCTACACAAATTCGTTTTTTATAGAAGTTGAGAATTTCCTCTTTATTTCCTTTTTGAAATAGATCTCTTGATTCGATATGAAAAGGAGTGGTGTCGGCTACTTTACTCATACCTAACCAAGTGTCAGGAATTGATTGATGAACATTTTTGTATTTATTATAGAATTCATCAAAGCCACAATTTGGAAAATGAAGAATGATAGGTGCGGCTGCTACTGGTTTTTCTTTTTTGATCAAGGTGTAGGATCTATAGGGAAATTTTTCTTTGGCAATAACTCGATATTTTATTGGGCCAAATCGTTTTGCTCTCCCTTTCAAATTAAAATAATGAGCACCTCCAGATTTCACATCTTGCACACGACAAGAAGCTTTCCCGTTTCCATACCCCATGAAGTGAATAGAGCGTTTTTCAGAATGCTTTTGAGATAGTTCATTTCGTTTATCCAATTCTTCATTCGTTAATTCTCTTGGATTTTTCTTGAAAGTAGCAATTTCTCTAAACGGATTTTGAATTTGTACTTTATCACTGATTGATTCACGATTAAAATAGGTGAATATAGAAGTTCCGTTTTGGTCCAATTCTTTGAAATGAGCTTTCAAAGAAAGGTTCTCAGGCAAGTGAAACAATTCATCACAATCAATATGTAATAACCAATCGATATTGTCTTCTTTACAAACTTCCAATGCAACACCTACATTTAATGCTTGTCGTGCTAAAATATCAGCCTCAATAAACTTCTTAAAAAAGCTATAGTCATTTACTTTTTTCCATTTCTGATGAAGATGCTCATCTACAGGAATTAGTTTGACCTCAGAGTATTTTTCCAGCATAGGATAAGACTCATTAGAATCATCTAAAAAAAGGTAGATTTTATGAAACCCTAAATGAATATGGTATTTCACATAGTCTTCAATAATATTATGAGCACCTTTAATTGTAGATATAATCCCAAATTGAGAGCCTGTTTTCATAAGTTTTGGTTTTAAGAATATTTGGCATTCTAACCCCTCAGCGTTAGCGAAGCTGAAAGTAGGAATAAAAAGTTAAATTCATAGGAAAGATGATTGAAAAATAGTGTTGATTTATTTCTCCTACAATTACAAATTATAATGCGATATTAACCAATTTAATATGCATTGAAAGTTAATTATAATGCACATCCTATAGATAGAATCTAACGTGTGGTTTTGATAAAGTGTCTAAGCGTAAGTTGATTGTAGATTTTTTCTGTTTATGAGGTGTTCAGTAATTAATTATATTACAAAGAGACTTCACATTTCACTAAGGTTAATTAAATTTTCACAACCCTTTTGGTTTGATTTTTTGTCTTAAACCAATATACGCCAGCTGCTAATGAAGATAAATCAATTGTTTTAGTTGATCCATTTTCAATAATCTCTAATTTGCTAGTGATATCTATGCCATAAATGTCATAAACTCTTAAAATATTTTGTTTTTCCTGTGGGCAACTAACAGTAACTATATTTGAAGTCGGATTTGGATAAATGATTAAATCACTTTC
>CAKZPK010000346.1 GCA_937139035.1 uncultured Crocinitomix sp.
AGTGCCTTGCGCATTTGCTCCCATTTTTTGAATCAGTGCACGGTTCCGTATTAGTTTTCGAATGATTTGAGCAAATGCAATGGGGGAGTTAGGGGGAATGATAAAACCAGATTCATTGTGCTTAATTGCCTCTTTTGCTCCACCGGTGTCTGTTGCTATTATTGCCTTGCCTACAGACATTGCTTCTAAAACTGTAGTGGGGAAAGGATCTTTCATTAAAGAGGGAATTAAACAAACATCTGCCTGCGCTAAAGGTTCGCTAATGTCTGCTGTAAAACCTTTTAAATGGACATGCTTTTTTAGGCCGTAAGAATCAATCTTATTTTCCAGATCCAATTTGAGTTGTTCTTTACCTGCTAGCGTTCCACCAACTAGGTTAAATGTTATTCCTTCTAGTTCAATTTTCGGAATTATTTTCAATGCTTCCATAAGATACCATTGTCCCTTTTCAGGTTTTATTCTTCCAAAAAGATAGAAAGACAAGGAGTTATTTACAGGCGCCATTTTTAACTCAACAGCAGGAATACCGTTGTGTACAACTATGCTTTTTGCTTTTCTTTTTTTAGAAAGAAGATGTAAATTATTTTGCACGGCTTGTGAAACACTAATGACTGTATGACTATACTTAAAAGCCAATTTTGCTGTGATTTTTGCTGCTACTTTCGGATGCTCTAAAATTTCATGTACATGTGTGATAATTGGAACGCTAAATGAACGTAATGCAGGAAGAATAAAGGAACATGCTAATGTGTTAACATAAAATTTTTTAAATTGGTGAACTTGCATTTCATTGGCAAAGTAACGCCGAAATTTTAAATATTTTTTAGTGGTATTAAAAATTCCTTTAGGAGTAAATATTGCACGACTAATGATGGGCATTTCTTCTAATATAACCACCACAGCGTTTGGAATTTCTTTCTTTATAAAACCTGTTAAAGGACCATTTTTTGGTAAATAGATAATCGGTTGGTAAGTTGCCATTGCTTTAGTTGCAAGCACCATTATTCGGTCAGCCCCATATAGTTCATTACTGGGGTGAAATACAGCAATTTTTTTCATGCTTTTAATTTTTAGGATTAACCAACCGCCGCGTAAGCTTTGTTAATTGTTTTTGCTTTTGTAGCCCAATGAAAGTTGACTTTGGCATATTCTGTGGCGGCTATTGAAAATTGATTGTACTTTTTCTTATTGGCGTATAAGGATTGCAAGGCCTGGCTAAATTGAAGGATGGAGTTGTTATAATTGCCGTAAGGTATTTTAATGGCGCAAGTGTCATCACAAAGCTCTCCAGGACCGTAATTGTCAAAACAAACAATCGGTAAACCAAAACTTAATGCTTCAGGGATAACCATTCCGGCACCTTCATGCGATCCAAAACAAAAAAGAGAAGAATTAGCATAAATCTGAGCCATTTTCTTTTTTTCAACCCAGTGAATGATTTCCACGGCGTTATTGATGTTTTTTTCTTGAATCAACCGCTTCATTCGAGCTAATTCTTCTCCTTTACCAACCAATGTTAATTGTACGTTTTCTTGTGTCTCTTTATTTAATTTATGATAGAAATCTGCAAATGCAGCAATTGTAACATCAAAACCTTTCATGTATACAAATCGACCTACTGCTAATACATTAAACTTATTTGTATTTGACTTTGGTGAAATTTGACGTTTAGAGGTGTTTGCCACTGCTGGCATAACTATAATTTTGCTCTTGTTTGCTCCAACGGCTTTATTGACACCTGAGTTAATTACAAAAATTCGTTTGGCCGTCCATTTAGAGATGTAATAGAAGGGGTCAAAATTTCGCATGGTAAACTTCACCGCGTTGTATAACCTATCTTTAAACCAATTCTTTCTTCCGTAAATGGGATTTAAATAATTGGAAGGAACAGGCGGATGATGTCCTATCGGACCCCAAAAAACAGGTTTGCCAAGTGTCCATAAAAATTGCGGATGACTGTCGCTATGAAAATTAACAGCATGTGACAAGTCAAATTTTATTTTCTCTTTTTTAACAAAAAGCGGTAAAAATAATTGCCATAAATAGAAGTAGAGTACATAACCTCTTTCTCCAATACTTTTTTTCCAAAACATCATCCACCAAGGCAAGTCATAATAGTAAAAGGTCATGTTTTTGTGGAGTGGGTCATTGTTTTCTGTCAAATAACGTTCAATTTCTGCTCTATTATTTTTTCGAGTAACAATACTTAACCTGTTGTTTTTGGCGAGTTCACGAGAAATGTTCCAACCTGTTCCGTCTTCTGATCCTTTATAAGGATTTACGGCATATGCGGTAATCAATACATTTTTCATAATTAAGCTACCTCGTTTATTGTAGAGAATATTTCGGCAATAGTTTCTGACTGAATGTCGTTTTTGATTTGATGATAGGTTCCTTTTCTCTTGTATTCTAATTCAAGAAATAGAGAGGCGTATTTACTATTAAGTGATACAATGTCTTTAGCTGTCAGTTCCTGTTTTCGTTTAAGAATAACCTCTGGTTCGTTGTAGAGGTAGAAATTGAAGTCTGGTTTGTAAATGAACCTGAAAAACCGTTTGATAAAGTCGCGTTTTAAACGGATGTTGGATCTTTTAGCATCATTAATAAAATCAAAATAATAACGATCATAAATGACGACTTTTCCTCTTAAAACATATTTAAAATAGACATATACTTGACCAATTAAATAGTCAGTGAAATAATAGGCAAAACGCAAATACGAACTTAACGTACTCTTGTTTTTTCCTTGTCTTGGTAGTGTTTCTGATGCTTTTTGTTCAGCCTTTTGTGCACTTCCATGTTTGATTGCACTTAATATTGGAAGCAAACCAGGGCGGTGTCTAAGCAATACAATTTCTTTTCTGTATTTTTCTTCCAATTGCTTTTTTACAGCATTAATAATGGTCGTTTTGCCAGCTCCGTCAACTCCAGAAAAGGTAACCATGAACCCCTTGTTTTGCCTTAGATCAACCAACAGATCTAGCAAATAAACAAACCTTTTCTGGAGAGAGACGAAGCGCCTATGAGTGTGTTTTTTAAGAATATAATTTTGAATTTTTTTCTTTTTATGTGCCGAGTAACTAAAAGCATCAGACAAGTTTGCAAAGCGAATATTGTACTTGCGTTCTAACGTATCTAAGTAAATGTTTTTCTGTTCATTTTCTGCCAATTTTTCACTAAATATTTGCTGATATTTTAACGGAACACTGGCCTTATTCAACGAATAGAAATGTTGTGCATATTCTATGTCGTGGAATAGAGTGGGGCGCCGCACACCATTATCAAGCTGTGCATTGAGCAATACAGCTTCTATATCTAAATAGCGAACGCCTTTTCGAATAAAATCATGAATAAAATCAATGCTTAAAAATGCTCCGTGGCCAAAATGTATTTGACTAGTGGACATGAAGGACTTTTTAACTTTTACGTGGCGTTTTACCAAAACATGTTCAGTTATAAATTGTTCTATAACGGCCAGTGTGTCATTCTGAATAGCCAAATCCAAATCTGCAGAAATAGGTAAGGTTTTAAAGTTGGGTAGATTAAACTTTAATGCTGCATATGCTTTGTCTTTCAAAAACAGTTCAAGATCGCTTAAAAAAGTGGTTCTTAAATCTTCTGTCGGAGGTGTTAATTGCAATTCAAGCAAGGCTTTATTCCAAGCGTTTAATAATATTAATTGGTCTGCTGACGCGTTTGTTTGTTGACCAATAAGCATCAAGTTTTTGCTAATATC
>CAKZPK010000347.1 GCA_937139035.1 uncultured Crocinitomix sp.
ATTGGGTGACGAGGATTGACACTATTCACAACTCTCAATAGAAGCCAAATAATTCCTGACCTTTAATTATAAGATTTCGTAAAAACCCAACCGAGCAATATTTTAAAGTTATCTTCAGATTCTTTATGAACCTACATTATAACACCACTGTTTCCATAGAACTTTCTTGAATAGTTTTGATGATAGGTAGGAATCTTGGTCAAGATATATTTATTAGATCACTATTGAACGGTTGTCTTATGAATTGTCATAATGGTTAATTACATGCTGAATTTTCATTAGAATATCAAAATTACTTTATACTATTCTTCTTCATAACCCCTTCTTTTCGAGTTATTCTGATCTGAATTAATAATATGTGAAACGCCTTGGTTTATTTTTTCTAATTCCTCTTCTTCCCATTTTTCTACAGCAATTTCGGCAATTTTAGCTTGCGCTGAAGCAATTTTATCAAGCAATGACTTATTTCCTTTTAATTCAGCTTCAAGTCGGATTTTATTTTTTTCTGAAGAAATTATTATAGACGTATTAATTTCATCATTAATATCTGAAATTCGTTGTTGCTCTCGAACCGAAGATTCGTGTTTGATCCTATCCATGATGTCATCATAAGGACCAGATTCAGCCATCAATTTGAATAGTACTGGCGCAACTTCAATAAAAATAAATAGAAAAGTAATTAACCATTTAGCCCAGAATATTGAAGATTTTTCACTGGTTAAAATACTCATAGCCTCCAGATGTGCAGCGAACCCGTCATAATTCTCAACTTTATTATTATAATTAGTATTTCGTTTGTCTTTTGTTGTTGTTTTAGTATCGATTTGCTCAATTAATAATTCGATTTCTTGGGTTTTTAATGCAATTTGTTTATCAATTTTATCTCCTTCAGCTAAAATCGCTGTACCTTGATTATCAGAGAGATTCTGTATTTTTGATTGTAATGTATCCCTTTCATTCTCTATAGCGTCACGGGAATTTTTCGCGCTGTTGTACGCAGATAATCTTGAATTGACTATAGAGGAAGATAAAGAATCATTTTTTGCTGACTTATAGCGACTGTAAAGACCGTTTACATTGTTTTGAGAAGATTTTAATTCAGATTGTTTTAAGTTTAATTGAGATTTTAATTCTGATATTTTCGTTTTATAGAATTCTCCGGCGTTATCAGTTAATTCTTTTTTATTGTTAGTCAATTCATTGACGTCACTTTCTAGGGTGGTGCGTCTAATTTTTAGCTCATTCAAATCAGTGTTGAAAGAAATATCACGACTCTTTAAATCTTCGGCTTTCTCAATTTTCAACCGTTCAACGACAGTTTGAATTTCAGTTTCAAATATTTTCAGTTCCAAGGGGGTGGCGATCACAAAGCCCAATAGGCAAGCCATTAACAGCCTAGGAGTTGCAATTTTCCATTCTTCCTTCGTGATTTTTTGCGTTCCATCTCCTTTACCAATAGTCGATACAATATATCGATCCAAATTAAAAATAAGTAAACCCCAAAAAATCCCAAAAAATATTGATGTCCAAGGATCTTTAAAAGCCGTGAAAAAAGCATAACCACCAGCAAAACTTGCCATAAGGGCGGTGAATACTATTGTGCCTCCAACTCCAAAATATTTAGAATGGTCGGTTGGGCAATCTTCCAAAATATCGATATTTGCTCCAGCGCACCACCAGAAGAACCTATTTAAATTTTTCATACGTTTTTATTAGTGAAAATTTTAGTAGAAATTTTGCTGTTTTTAGATTTTATTTTATTCATCAAACTGCTTAAATAGCTAGTGCTTTTATTGATTGATTGAAGATTTACTATACATTCTTTATACTGCGGGGTATTATTTGTAAAGACACCTAGTTGAATTGATTGAGTCAATTGTATGTTAAGGTCCGTTTGTATTTCCCGAATACCCAAATCAACATTAGGAAATTCGGGTAAATTAATCGCGATATGAATTTCTTGATCAACAATAAGGGAAGGAACCTGAATTGACTTAATTATTGGTGTAGGAAAAACTTTAATATTTAAAGGCTGCTCAATTGTCTCGTTAAAGCCAGTTACTTTTAGTATATATTCAACATTATCAATTGGCTTTATTATAATTTTGTCTTTCGATAATACTTTTCCAATTCCATTATTAATTTCAACTTCTAAAGCATTTTGAACTTCCCATTCAATAGTGATCTCAACACCTCGTATTAATACATTTTTATTCGGTTTAAAACAGATGATTCTAGGAGGCAATAAATATGACGGGAAAGGCTTGATATTTAAATAGCTAGTAGTATTAATGTATTCATTTAAAACAGCTAACAGTTTATCTGTTTTTTGTGATAATCCATTAATGTCGTTATAAATGTTTGAGTTAATAAAATCCGAAAAATCATTTTCAGTGAATAATAAATACTGTGTATCTTTTACCTGGTATTTGTCCCATAGTTTGGGATTTATTTCAAGACATTTAATGGAAAGGTAAATAACCAATTCTGAAAAATAATCTGCTTTTAAAGATGCCTTGCTTCCTGAAAATCGCGAGGGATGCTGATATCCTTTCAATCCTGTTACCAGTTCCATTTGCCCTTCAATTTCTGGAATGCATATAGAATCATAATCAACAAGTTTGATTTCTCCTGATTCAGTAACTAAAATATTCCCTTCTTGCAAGTCACCATGAGAAATATCATTTTCTCTCAAAACGTTGCACATTAAGGTGAAATTATCGGCTAATTTTTCTAATACTATTGGTTCATTTAAATGTTTGTTAACATAATCTTTGAAAATTAGACCATCTAACCATTTCATTCGAATAGTATCTAGAAGTTCCCCATTAACCAATATTCCTTTTTCATCAAAGATAAATTCCGCAAAATAAGGAAGTTTTTTTTCGCTTAAATATGATGAAATTGACTGATAACGGCTCTTTGTATCACCCATTGGAACATGCCAAACTCGAAATGCCCATTTTTCGTCTCCTTTTTTGAGTTGAAAAACCATGTTGAATCCTCCGGTAAAAGCAAAAGGGGTGCCATTTTTGTTGAATTTTACCTCCGCACCCTTTAATTCAGGAATTTTTAGAAAGATATCAAGATTTTTGATCGCAGTTATTATATCTTGTTTATTCGCCATAGTCAGAATTTAGAAGTAATACTTTTTGATTTGTTATTCGTCGTTGACAAAGTTTTACTTTTGGGACTGCTACTTTTTTTAGATTGAATTATTTTTTGAATGACAGGAGGGGGGACCTGATTGACTTTGGGCGGAGAAATTAAATTTTGAAGATTGATTTGACCATCTATGATGTTTGGATATTCATGCGTTGGTGGGAAACTATAAAGCGTTATTTTAAACTTATTCCACTTTTGTCTAAATACTGCAATTTGATTGTTATAATCGTCAATACTCATAGATATTGAATTAATTGCCTGTATTACTTTGTTGTCCTGCCCAATTATATTCACGGCAGTTGATGGGATAGTGATACTATTCAGGTTTACAATTCGAATTAAGCTTTCTTTTGACGCAGCTTCAGTTATTTGGTTAAAGAAGTCTCTTTCAATTAGTTCAATTAAATCTTTATTATTTGTTGCCCGAATTAACGCTTCGATATCAATAATCAATTTATTTCTTAGTTTAATTGTAGAATTTGAAATCGCTCTTATTGATTTTTCAAAAAAGCCTTTACCCCCGAATGTTTTATAGGTTTTATACAAAGAATCGTTCTCGAATTTTTTTAAAATTCTTTCACATTTTATGATGTTTTCCTGTATTTTTATAATAACCATACTAGTTTAGAATTTATCAGTTATACTTTTTGTAGTAGGTTTTATTAATTTCTTTTCAATTGGTTTATTAGGTTGTTTACCCCACTTGTCGAAAATGTTTGCTTTTGTCACTTCAAGTTTACCTATGAGTAATTCTTCCAATGGACTAAGTGATAGAATGTCCGGAATTTGCAATTGTTCAACTAGTTTTTGTGTGATTTCCGAAATTTTACTATTATTTGAAGACGCTAAAACGGCTATCAAATTTGAATTATGGGGGGCCTCTAAATCCTCTTTTGAAAAAAGTAAATCTTCTGTACCGTAATATTCTTGCCACATTTCTGGATATTCAGAATAGACTAATATGGAAAGGTAAATAACTAATTCAGAAAAATAATCCAATTTGGGTGTGATTAGTTTATTCTTTTGTCTACCGGGATGCTGATAACCCTCTAATCCTTTTATGGTGTCATTCATGCCGTCCAATGGCTTTATGTACATTGAATCATAATCTATCGCAACCAATTCTCCATTGTCCTTTATCAATATATTTCCATGTTGTAAATCTCCATGAGCTATCTCATTCTGATGAAAATATTCAACCATATTTTTAAAACCATTTGCTAATTCAAGAAGTTTAGAAGGATTTGAAATATTGTCATTCACATACTCCTTCAATGTTTTACCTTCGACCCAGTCCATTATAACAATGGCGTGAAGATTACCCGCAATTAATATTGCGTTATCAACATATTTGAATCCAGCAAAATAGGAGTTGTTCAGGTTTTTTAAATAGTTAGATATTTCAAGTGACCGTTTTTTTGCATCCCCAATATCTGCGATCCATAATCGCACAGCAACCTTATTCTTACTTTGACTATGAAATGGGAAAACAGTTGTATAGCCGCCAGAGTATTGGACAATTCTTGTACCTTTCTGTATTATTGAACCTCCGATAAGTTCATTAGATTTAAAACTTACATGGGGGTTACGCATTGCAGTTACTATATCTGATCTTGAAGGATAATTAGCCATGCTTAGAATTTATCGGTTATATTTTTCGCCTGTTCAGATTCATTTATGTTTTCTTCAATCTCGATTTCTTTGATGGTCTCTTGCGAAGATATTTCAGGAAGAGATCCATCTTCACTTACGCTGGGATTCTCACTTTCATATTCAACTATATTTTTTGTTTTTTCCAATTCTTCTCCTTCAGATTCTTGAGTTGCGTCAGTCTCTTCAACCTTATTCAATTCCTTACTTTCTAAGGTCTCATCTTCAACCATTTTTGATTCATTAGTCCACGGGAGTATTTTTTTTATTTTAGTGCGTATACTTTTCTTTTCGACAGGTTTTTCTAAATTTTTAGGTATTTGGATGGAGGAATCATCAGGCCCAGCATCTATAGAACCACTTATTTCTTGCTCAACTTGTTCTTCACTTATGTCCTTAATACTTTCGGAATTTATTTGTTCAATAGTTGAAACATTTTCTAGCTTAATTTGGGTTTGCTCAGTTTCTTGAACTACAGTATCTAATTTTTTGTTTTCTATATCTGCCTCTTTTTCGAAAACTTCTTTCTCAAGTTCATTATTTTCTTGCTCCTGCTGTTCAATGAGTTTATAGATGTCTGATACTGAGTTTTCTTCGGAGTATGTGATTCCAGCATAACTATCATCCTCAATTGAAATTATTAAGATTGCAGAATCATCATTTCCTAATTTTTCAGAAAGTCTTTCTTCGTTAACGAATCGATTAAAATCTTCTTGATCTTTCCAGACATTTATTTTACCAATAGCATTCTCTTCTTCATTGATGAACCATTCGGCAAGGGCATCTGTCATTAAATAAAATGCTCCTGATTCTAGATCTCTTTTAGCCGTTTTTTTGATAGTTCCCTTAAACTTTTCTCCAACGCTGCTAAAATAATCAGGATAATTATCAAACACAATGGGCTCGGTTTTAGAAGATAGTTTAATACAATCTTTAAATGATTTTCGACTTTTAGGCAAATAGAATAGAAAACTATCACCTAAAGCAGACGCCTCCCATTTTTTTTCTTTTTCAAATAATTGCAGACCAACGAATGTAGCAAGAGCAGGTGCTCTATTATTAAAAGCATTTTGAGTAAAATATTTGACATTAGGTTTACTCACTATTTCTGTTATTTTTTTTAGCCATTTCTCTTGGCATTCTCGTAAGAATTTCTCCTCATCAATTTTTCCCTTTGAAACAAATTCATTCACTAAATATTCAGCCCAATATTTGGGGAAAAAGGACTTTGAAACACCATCTGAAATTGAGAATTTATGATGTACCTCACTAAAAGCAAAGCGGTCGGCACAATCTGAAATTAATTCGGTCGCTTTGCTCGTTATATAACCTTTAATAGTTATCTGCATTTTATCAATATTAAACGATTAAATCAGACCCGCCTGAAGATCCAAAGTTTATAAATTTAATGAATGACTCAGGGTCAGCATTGGAAACAAATCCTCTTGACTCTGATTTGACTTTGAAATCCTGTTTAACAGCAGCTTGTTTGTATGAATCTGGAACTTTGCTCGATATTTTAAATAAAAATTTAGCTTGATCATCAGCTAGTTCATTTTCTGATTCTTCAAATCCGCAAGGAATCCCACCATCACCAATATGTGAGTTAAATATTAATGGATTACCATCTTGACTGTTAATGCTCATTATTTCGTTAGAAATTGAAATCGATTTGTTCATTTCTGTTTCAACAGTTCCTCCAGTATAAGGAAGCCCATCAGATATATTTATAACAATGGGGGCGGGATTGTCCGGTTTTTTTTGTAGCCAACCTTCAATTAGTTCTTTAGCAAAGGACAACGCTTCGGCCATTGGAGTTAAACCTTCTGAACTTGGCTCTATAAAAATTGGCATCTGTTCTTCTATTTCTACTAATCCACCACCACCATCTGAAATATTCTTTTTAATTTTTTCAATTCTTATTGGATTATCAGCAAATTCACTCAAATAATCGGAACGAACGTCCTCCACAGATAAACCATATCCAATCATAGAAATAAACACCCGATCCTTCACTTTCTCCCCATCCATATTCGTGTTTACTAACTCGTTGATTGTTCTGTTGATTACGAGAGAGGCAAATTCTGCTCTCGATTTACCTCCTGAATAAGATTCATTCATTGAACCCGATTGGTCCACCAAAAAGATTATGTACCCAGGCGTTGCAGAACTCCATTGCTTTGAATTTGAATTGCTCATTTTTTTACTTTTTTATTAGTAGTTTTTAATTTGTCCTTCTATTAATATTTCATTTACCTTCATTATGACTAATATCATTGAAGCAGTATCCTTTTTTGACCTTCAGAATAAAATGAATTGTTATTGATAGTCTTAAATTGGAAGGAGATTTTTTGGGTTTAATTTATCGATTTTATTAGTGTGTGATGCTCTAATGGTTCCTCAATATAATTAAAATTTAGGTCTTTAATAAATGAATTCAATCTTTTTTTACTAATAATTTCTGTAAATTAATCTAATATCAATTTTAAACCCTATTCCTTAACTTTATAAAGTAAATAACCTTTAAATATAAAAATACAACCTACCAATAAGTCTATTATTGCCCAAGTGGTCTTGTCGTGAAGATAAACTCTGAATATTGGATTAAAAAATAGTAGAATTATACCGAATATAATATTCCAATTATCAAACCCTTTTTCGTAATTACTATAGAGGTATAATCCAGCTCCAATACTCGTTGTAAAACGAATAAATGTATAGTAACCCATATTTAAATCGGCAATTCCTATTAATAGAAAAACTGCAGCTCCGAATAGAATTATATGTAGTTTCTCATCAAGTTGTGTCATTTACTTAAAATTGTTTTTTTACCCGTTTAATAATTTTTTGTAGTCTTGCGCAATTTTGAGTTAATTGTGTTTAACATTGCCTCAATAGCCAACCAATGCTGATTGTTATAACTCTACCGATAGCCAATCTACCAAATATAATCCTTATCCCTAATGCGCTCAATCTCATTAAGCGCTCTAATTTCTATCTCTTGCAGGTCATGCGCATAAAACGGAATGATTCTCTTATCCGGTAAGTACTTCACATAGTTGTCTACATGATTCCATTCCCAAATATTTCGGATCCAAAGCTTTTTGTCATTATATGCTCTTTCTAAATAAATATAATCTCCCTTTGTTTTCCAATTATCTTCAGTTCTAATCGAATTCAAGTTTTTTCTAAGAGTAGAATCCGCTGGTTCGAGTTTTAAAACCTCCTGATTTTCTTCTATGTCCTCCATTTGTAAATCTGCTTGCAAGACTGCTTGTTCAATATGATCCGCACAATAAATGAGATCCTCATAGTTTTTTATAAGTTCTTGAGTGCTTAGAGGCCGCTCTTTATGATTCAAAAAGACGGGCAGATCAACTTTGGCATAAATTCCAAAAGGAGAAGAAGGCGCTCGACTGCGATCCAAACATAATTTGACAGTGAGGTCTTTATTTTCATAACGATTGGAGAACAATTGATAGTTGTCTTCAAAAGCCTTTATTTGCCGTTTCTTACCTATTGGTGTTATTAAGCTAAGCGTGTAAATCACTTCGTTTAAAATGCCAGTGAGTTGAGCATCATAATTCAATTTAACGACTACAGGTTGGCTATGTCCATTTGTTAATTTAGGATCAAGCAGGCAAATTGTATCTTCTGATATTTTCGAATGAAATATTGGAATGCCTTCTTCGTTGAATGCATTGATGATTTGCTGCCGAATATTCGATTGTTTCAAATTCAATTTAAACTTGAAAGTAGGAGGGGAGAGTGTCTTATTTTTAGCTGGATATGGATCCTTCGAAGACTCATTGTTTGGAGTTCTGAAGTATTCTTTCCAATTTTCGTAGTTAAATTTTGTGGGATCTAAATTACTTCTACCGGAACTTGATTGACATTTATCTATTAAGTTTTCTTCAAAGTATTTTTTGCTAATAAAGTTTGCAAGATGATCCTGATCAATGGTATTCTTCAAATAGGGGTATTTAATTACGAGATTGTTATTCTCGTCTTCATCCAGTTTACGTTCTGTTTTACTGAACATTCTGTCAATTCTTCCAACCCGTTGTTCATTATCACCCGGAGTCCAAGCAATGCCGTAATGAATGATTTGATCACAAAAATATTGTAGATTTACGCCTTCTTGAAGTACAGAGGTGCTTATAAGAATGTCTGGATAAAACGGGGTGTTAAAACTGGTCATTACTCTATTGTTCTTTGTGTCTGCAGAATAGGCGTAGGCAGGTTGCGCATCCCAAAAGTTTGTCCAATCTTCGTTTAGTAATTTGTCTGGTGTGGTCAAATTAAATACTTTTTCACAGAGCACACTAAAGTTTAATATTGATTCAATTATTAATTGCGGAATGGAAGTTTTAGGGAGTGACTTTTCCACTTCTTTTGCAAATTGGATGTACAATTCTACTGCAACCGTTTTATTGTTGTTTGAAGCTTTAATAAAAGCAATGTATAAATCAACTAAGGCGGGCGAAGCCAACAATATTCCTTTTTCGATAAATGTGCTCAAAGCTTCTTTCTGATAGGCGTTGAATCCTTGATATTCTTTTATAACCTCTTGTTTCTTGGTTTTTTCTAATTCATGTTTTTCTAAATACTTCCAGAAAATCGTTAATAAAGTAGGGAGTTGCAGTCTTTCATCAGTGTTTTGCTCATTATTCGAGCTACCAGTCAGTGTCGTTTTTATGCTCTTGGCAGTATCGCTGTGAATGTTGTTTGAATTCGTTCTTTCAAGCAAACAACTTGTAAAATGATCATCAACAAAACCTTTACCGGTTAATTCTGTTTTTACTAATTTCGCATTGTATTCTCGATCAAAATAATCGGCGCCAGGAGCAAAGAAAACGTTAAAAACACTAGGCTTTGAGCGGTTGAATCTTAATCGGAATCGAGAGGCGTGGGTGGAAGTGAGAATACCTTCTTTCTTTTTAAGCGTTTTAAAAAGATACATGACTTTCGAAGTTGGTACTTTATCATAATCTTCTCCTGCGGCTTCATCTTCATTATCAGACTCGTCACTTTCTTCGATATCTTTAAGCTCAATTCTACTTTCAAAATGTTTCCTAAATTCATTTAGTCCATTAACAAGTTCAATCTTCGAATCGAGCCTTAATGCTGAATTTATCTTCTTTAAGAGTATTTCATCATAACGATAAATGGCTCTAGCAGCAATCTCTCTTACAGAAGGGATTCGTCTTACGAATACCAATTTCTTTTCGTTAGGTAAAGCTAAAGTCTCATTGGGTTGGATCAATTCTTGATTTAGCTGCTCATATTTTGGGTGCGAGGGCATTAACTTGAATATCTCTTGGAATTTTGTTGACAGGTTTAATAAGATTTTACCATCAGATCCTGATGAGAAATCTCCTGAGAGTTCTTTTCCTGAATTATCGTCGTCCGTTTTAATTTCCTCCTTTGGAATAAATTCTGTGCCTTCTAGGAAACTGAGCATATTTCGTCTACCGCCGTGCATAGTCCCTTTCATGTACTCCGAAACGAGCTGTTTTTGATAGATGCCAAAAAATAATTCTGACATTTGATCATCTTGAAAATCTGACTCTTGGCTAATTTCTCGCCGATAATTGTATTTTACCTTCCCTTTTTTCGACAAACGTCTGAATCTTCTTAAACAGATTTCATCTAAGATTTTATTGTATTGTAAACCGTTAAATTCTCCATCATCAAAATAAGAGACAATCGCATTTATATTTTGACTGGAACTGTGATTAGGGGTTGCTGTTAACAGTAGGGCACTTTTTGCAATTTTGGATGCTCCTTGGCTGAAAAATTCTTTGGCAACCTTCACTCTTAAACTTCCACCATTAACATTTCTGAAATAATGTGCTTCATCTATGATCACTAAATCAAAATAGCCATCAGGAAGGTGTTCAACGATATTGTTACGCAGTAACGCGGCTAGGTCTTGAACTAAATCTCCTTTGTTTTCAACGCTATTGTAGCTTTGATCCTTCTTTATTTCATTGTCTTTGAGTCTGCCATCAACATCTTCACGACTGAATAAGCCACTAAATGACGATATTTTCCCAATAAACAATTTCCCCCATCCTTTTTGGACTTCTGATACCAGGTCATAAAGGTTGGTGCAAAATATAGCTGGGTTAATTGGTTTACCATCTACACTGGATTTAACAATATCGTCTTTTACTTTATAATGGACTTTAATGAAGGTTTCATATTCTCTTTCCCAATTATACGCGACTTCATTTCTAGGTGCTAGCACAAGTATTCTTGCCTCAGGTTTTTGTTGCCATAGCGCACTGCAAACGGCCAATGCTTGAATTGTTTTGCCCATTCCAACTTCATCAGCTAAAAGGGCAATTTTTTTTTCATTCAATAAATTAAATAAATAGGCGGAACCTTCTGCTTGCTTATGCTGCATAGAGATTTCCTCATATTGTCCAAATTGGCGTGCCTTGCGCGCTTTGTCTCTATAAAAGCTAACAAATCTGGTAAGTTCTTCAGGTGATATGTTTTTAAAGTTTGCCATATTAGTAGGAACAGCTTTCTTTAATATATTTTAACCACTTTGTCATTTTTCTTTTACTTACTTGATTGAAGTCTAATTCAATATTTTCTATCCGTTCAATCTTACTCATTTTGCCGTCTTCATAAAAATTATTGAATAGTGTAATGACTTGGTTCCCTTCGTTAATCATAAACCAAATGAATGATCGGCTCATATCATTTTCTTTGGTATCAATTTCAGTTTTTAAAAGTGTTAAATGTTCGTTTAATTGGACGACTGATCCTGGTATCCGATATCCGAGTATTTTTAGTTCTCGTTTATCACCTTTGGCTGCTTCAAGTCTTGCGCGGAACTGTTCGAATGCCAAAAACATAGTGAACCAGGCATTGGAATAGTCACCTTTCAAGGCTTTCGTTATTTTGTCGGATAATTCCTCACCAGATTCTGTATCAGCGTCAAAATTCATTTGATGAAATTGCGTTTTTGATTCTGGTCGACCATCACTCCAAGCACGCAATAAATCATCCAACGAATCAAAACCAACTGAAGGGCGTTCAATTGGGTTCAATTCTATAATTACTCCTAAATAGACTTTATTGCCGTCTTCTTTTTTATCGTATATGGTGAACAATCGATCCTTGAGCAAGCTTTTATATTCACGGCTAAAATCGACTCCATCATCACTGAATTGCTGAAGTGAAATCCGTGATTTCTTTCCTGGTAAATCAATATATAATTTCTGATTTGAAAGGTCTTCTTCTGACTGAAGTTGATATTGATAGGTTGACCAATCTGCATAAATTTGGCAACTAATGGACCAATTATTTAGCAAGTCCTTTTTTTCATCTTCAAGATCTTCTTTGGCCATTCCTTCCGGCTGTTCAAGTTTTGTTAGCTTACAACTTTTTTTGAATTCTTGATAAGAATTGTGGTCTATTTCTTCAACAATTCCGGCTTCAATATTATTTGCATTTATAGATAAGTTCAAACCGGCTTTAGAAAAATTCCAAGAACCAATGGCAATTGTATTGGGAGTCACCCATACTTTTGCATGAACAAGATTTTCTGTGTGATCATTTTGTAAATCTTTTTGCATTGATAATGATGGATTCGCCAAGGCGCTTTTCAATCCTTCTGGTGTCATCCTTACTGTTCCTGCGTCTGTTAAGTCAGGGATGACTTTCAACTCAATTATGTTGGATAAATGTTTTTCAATTAATTCTGCAAAATCTTCAGAGAAATAGGGTGACCAAACCATCATTTCGGCTGTATATTGATGGTTGATATAATCTAAGAGTTTGTCTTTTGCAAGAGAATTTATAAATTTCCAGTTGTCATCAGGTTTCAAATTATGCTGCCAATTCGAATTTATACTCCTTAATTTATCTCGTTCGGCTCTGCTTGGTAATAAGTCTATAAAGAAGTCAGTGATAGATTCTGCGTTCCTCTGATCTTCAATCTTTTTAATAACTAGGCATTCTGAATTTTTCGACCAGGCGGAGAGTGATAAGTTCGCCGATCCTGTAACAATCCATGCTTCATCTTCAGCGTTAACAATTAATGCTACTTTAGGATGGAAAACCCCGTTTGTGAATTCGGTATCAATATTTTTTGGATTAATGCCAATGGTTTGAATGCAGGTTTTTTTTACGTCTGGTCGAATAGCACGATAGTCGTGAAATACCTTTACATCCATGGAACCATTTTCAGCATTAATAATGCGATCGTTTAATGCTTCAAAATCTTTTAAATTTCGGACATTGAACGGGTCTATTGAAACCAATGCAGAGAGTATATACTTCTCAAAAAAATCTAAACTCAAATTAAATGTTGTGAACCAAGCTATTTTGACCTCTCCAACTTCGGAAATGAGTGCTTTAAATTCATCATACAGTTTTAAGCCTTTAGCCATTATTCTGGGTTTAAACCTTTAAAAATTGATTTTACGGCATTTAAATAATAGCCGTTATACCAATAACCTTGTGAAATCACCATTTCTGTAGATATCCGATTATTATTATTCGGAATATAGTGTTTGACCGAATTGTTTTTAACTGTAACCCAAGGCTCACCACCGCGGTCTTTCATGATTTTTTTATGATAGTTCAATATGGCTTCAGCAAATTGTTCTCCATTGCTACAATTATCTTGAATAAATCCAATTAGCGTTTCCAGCCGTTCATTTTTACAGATTAACGGCTGCACTGTTTCAATAGGGAAGTTAGACACGAGGGCATCCAAATCCTGTTTAACATCTGACACTTTTTTTACAGCAACATCCGAAAGTAAATTAAATGCATGTGTGCACCTACTTAAAAAGGGTTCTAGGTCTAAAATCCACTGTAACAACTTTTTTTCTTCTTCATCTGATTCATTTTTACGAGCTGCCTCAATAATTGTGTTGACTGACTCACGTCTAAAATTGCCCATTTCTGAGAAAATTGAATGCGCCGCGCCACTATTTAATCCCAACTTTTCTAACCAATAATTTTTGATGGAATCGTTTAGTTGGAGTTTGCCAAAACAATTGACGTAGAGTTGCCACAGCTCAGCGTCATTCTTGTAGCGGTCAAGTGTTACAATAGGGTAGTCCTTCGTATCGACTTGGAGCAAGTCAACCAATAAATCCATCAATTTATTGACGAGTTTGGTTCCTTCGGGCCATTGCTTAATTAATTGTTCAACACGTTCAAATTCTTTGTAATAAACAAAGTTGGTAGTCATTAATTCCATATTAATAAATGGCCCTTTATAACGGCCATTTATACCCAATTGAATTTGCCTTACCAGAACGCCTTTTGAGCGTTCTGCGTGAATTTTTATAGTTGAGAAGTCATTCTTTGCTTTTGCTAATTCGTTTTGGGCTTTATAACTCCCTAATAATCCTTCGGTGTCAACTGACGCGCTTTGATCGATTAAAGAATACACTAAAATATCTTCCATAAAAATAAGCATGCCTGCTTTGGTGGAATAGGCGTCATTGTAATATGGAAAGTGACTTTGAGCGTTATTAAATTCTAGTGCTTTTTCATGTTCAAATTTGTATAAAACGTAATGGTGGAGTAGGTTGATAGTGTAATTACGAATATCTGTTGATACCGTTGTGAGTTTGTTTCTATAAATCAATTGCCCAAAATAAGTCCATATCATTTGCATGCCCATTGGATCGACCGACCCATCTGAAATGAGTTCGTCGTTGGGGATGGTGAATATGTTGGAGTAGTTGATCATGTTAACCTTAATTGTCATTCATGAAAATTTCGTCTGCTAGCTTTTTAGACGGTATTTGGAAGGAATCATTTAAATTATTTAGTAACATA
>CAKZPK010000348.1 GCA_937139035.1 uncultured Crocinitomix sp.
AAACATAAAACAAAGGTCGGTGCTAAACTGAACAGTTAGGGTTAAAAATCCCCAACTTTTCATAGCCGAGACCGTTGTGCATCATACACCACATACCGATATTAATGAAAGAATTTCTCAAAACATTATCTATTTTATCAGAAGAAGAATTAGAACAAATTGATGCTTTGGTTTATGATAAAACCATTACAAAAAACGATTATTTAATACAAGAAGGGGAAATTTGTAATGAGATAGTATTTATAAAGTCTGGAATATTAAGGTCTTTCTATCTTACTGATGAAGGAGAGGAAATTACCAACTGCATCACATTCGAAAATGAATTGATGTCAGCATATTCAAGTTTTATTACACAATCTCCTACGGATGAAAATATTCAAGCCTTAGTAGATACTCAATTGCAAATCATTAATAAAACAGAATTAGTAAACCTATATAAGAAAAGTAATAATTGGCAAAAAGTGGGAAGAGAATTAGCAGAAATGCAATATGTTATGCTTGAAAAACGCATTGTTTCTTTTCAGAAAAAAAATGCTAAACAAAGGTATGAATCACTTTTAAAAGATCATCCTCACTATATCCAATATATCCCATTAAATAATCTAGCTTCATTTTTAGGGATTACAACAAGACATTTAAGTAGATTAAGAAAAGAAATTTCATTATAGGACATTTGTCTTTTTAGATTCAATATTCCTTAAATACTTTTGTATCAAATAAAAAACAAATTGATATGAAGAAGTATTTAAGCATAGTTATCTTAAGCTTTATTAGCTTAACAGCATTTCCACAATCAGACAACATTATTGGTACATGGCTAACTGAAGATAAAGAGGCTCATGTTAAAATTTACAAAACCAATAACATCTATTATGGGAAGATTATTTGGCTAAAGAAACCAAATGATCCTGATACCGGTAAGCCTTGGCTGGATAAAGAAAATGAGGCTGTTTCAAAAAGAAAGCTCCCATTGATGGGATCTAAAATGCTTTGGGGATTCAAGTATGATGATGGTGAGTATGTTGATGGTAGTGTTTACGATAGTCGTGATGGTGCAATCTATTCTGGGAAATTATGGCTAGAGGATAAAAATATTCTAAAAATGAGAGGGTATTGGGGCTTTTTCTATAGTACTGAAACTTGGACAAGAGTATCATGAATGTTTTAATTATTGGAGGGAATGGTTTAATAGGTCGAACTATTCATGATTTATTCTTGAATAGAGGTTCTAAAATTAATTTAATGATAGGGAGTCGCACTGTTAAAACCAAAACTGCGAACCAGATTCGGATTGATGTTACTGATCCCAATTCATTTCATGTGATTGCAAAGCGAGATATTAATTTAATTGTTCTGTGTACAAGCGATAAAGAAAATAACATTTTAAATTATTGTATTTCAAATAAATTGGATTATCTAGATATAACTAAACCTTCTAATGAGTTAGAAGTCGCATACCGATTAGCCAATCAAAAAGACATTGCCAGCAGAATCGTTTTTAGTTCAGGATGGATGTCTGGAATTGTGGGAGGTCTTTTAAATTGGGAAGAACCAGACCTAAACAAGGTCAAGGAAGTCGAAATTTACATTTATTATTCCCTTAATGATTTATCAGGAAAAACCTCAGTCGATTTTATGGCAGATCATATCTCTAAACCGTTTAAAACCTTCATGTTTAATGAAATAATCTGGAACAAATACTATTTAAAATCTAAAACACATAACTATTCATTTAAAATTAAAAAGCGTAATACTTATTTATTTGATACGCCAGATGCTTTTATTCTAAATGAATCTGAGAATATTCCAACCATAGAAATAAGAACAGCCTATAGTTCTAAATTTATTACTTGGTTATTACACACCTTTCAATTGATTGGTTTTTTTAAAATACTTCCTTTAAGCTTAAAGAAAAAAATGTTTGTTAGTAATGGTAAAGGAGATGAAACATCTCTTGATATCGTTTATAAAAGTAAGAGTTTATCAAAAAAAATCAGTCTTCAAAATATGACTGGGCAGGCAAAATTGACTGCATTTGCAACTGTATTACATATGGAACAACTAATGAATTTTGATTTGAAAGATGGTATTTATTTTAGTCATCAAATACATGATAATAAATCATTTGTAGAACAATTATTAACAATGAAATCAATTAAAATCATAAAAAATGAAGAAAATTCTAATCATTAATGGTCACCCAAATAAAGAGAGTTTTAATTTGGGACTTTCAGAAGCTTATAAAAAAGGAGCTAAAGAATCAGGAAATGAAGTCAAAGAAATTTTAATTGGCGAATTAGAATTCACGCCAAATTTAGAGTTTGGATATCAAAAAAGGACAGAATTGGAACCCGATCTATTAAAGTCATGGGAGAAAATCAAATGGGCAGAACATATTGTTTGGGTTTATCCAGTATGGTGGGGCTTTATGCCTGCAATACTTAAAGGTTTTTTAGACAGATTATTTCTTCCTGGTTTCGCATTCGAGTACAAAGAAAACTCTATAAAGTGGGATAAATTGTTAAAAGGAAAAACAGCTCACATTATTAACACAATGGATTATCCCACATGGTATTATAAATGGTTTATAAAAGAACCTGGTACTAAAATTATAAAAAAAATGATATTAGGTTTTGTAGGGATTAAAACGATAAAAACAACTTATATTGGTCCAATGAAAAATTCTAGTCCAGCATTTAGAGAAAAATGGATTAAAAAAGTTAAAACGATTGGTCTGAAAATAAAATAGGCGAGTTAATTTGAATGTATTTGAAAATAAAATACGAATGCACAACAATATGTATATTGCATAGCTGCCCTTTGGGCTAGCTCCGACAACATACACAACCGTTACCTGCAATTACCAAAACTCATCTATGGAAGATAAATTCAAAAAATTCATTCAAAAAATTGTTCCAATCAAAGATGATGAATTTGAAAAGTCTTTTTTAAAGTTTAAAAAAACAACTTTAGAAAAAGGAGAGTTTTTTATTGAACAAAACAAAATTAGTAAACAAATAGCATTTATTAATTCTGGAATATTAAGAACATATTATATAAATGACAAAGCAGAAGAAATAACCTCATGCTTTTGTACAGAAAACAATTTAGCATCTTCTTATAAAAGTTTTATTTTACAAGCACCATCTAATGTTGCAATGATTGCATTAGAAAAAACAGAACTACTTGTAATTAATTTTAACGACTTGCAAGAACTGTATAATGAAAGTGCTAACTGGCAAACCATTGGTCGAATAGTAGCAGAAAAAGAGTTTATTGTTATGGAACAGTATGCATCTGTTTTAAATAATGAAACTGCTAAAGAAAAATATCTTCGTTTACTTAAAGAACAGCCTGAAATTATACAAAAATCACCCGTAAACTACATTGCATCCTACCTTGGAATAACAAGACGAACATTAAGTAGAATTAGAAAAGAAATATCACAATAATGTTTTGAGGACATTTGTCCTTTACTAAACTTGTTAGTCAAATTACTTTTGTCTCATAAATAATTAAAACTTATACAATGGACAAAGAGCAATTTAAAACAAGTATTAAAACAGGTTATGCAAATATTTTAAAGCAATCAACCCAGAACAAACTTACTACATCACTTTTTCAATGTTGCAACCCTAAAGATATTACTAAAGAGGTTGGAAGAAAAATAGGATATTCTGAAGAGCAACTTACAAAAGTACCAGAAAACTCAAATTTAGGTGTTGGTTGTCGTAATCCCATAGCATTATCATCAATAAAAAAAGGGGAAACCATATTAGATTTAGGTTCAGGCGCAGGTTTTGATTGTTTTTTAGCATCAAAAGAAACAGGAGAAACTGGAAAAGTAATTGGAGTTGATTTTACACCTGAAATGGTAAACCAAGCAAATATTAATGCAGAAAAAGGAAATTACAATAACGTAGAATTTAAAATCGGAGAAATAGAAAACTTACCTATTGATAATAATACGATTGACTTGATAATATCTAATTGTGTAATCAACCTTTCTAATCAAAAAGATAAAGTATTTACCGAAGCATTTCGAGTAGCAAAAGAAGGCGGAAGATTGATGATTTCAGATTTAGTTTTACTTAAAGAATTACCTGATTACATTTTAAACTCAATCGAAGGACACATTGCTTGTTTGTCTGGAACAATTAGAAAATCAGACTATATCAATGCAATAGAAAAAGCAGGGTTTAGTAATATCAAAACTGATAAAGAGCAACCATTCCCAATGGAATTGTTTCTTTCAGACCCACTTGCTAAAAAAATAGTAACGGATAATAACCTAGCAGAAAAAGAAATAAAAGATATTATTAATTCAATTGCAAGTGTTTCGATAAGTGCAACAAAAAACCAAAAATAGAGATGGAAATTATATATTATTTAAGTTCGCTATTTTTAATTCTATTTATGGTTTTAGCAACCTATGACGGTTTGTATTTACATTTATGGAAATATGAACTATTCAAAAAGAAAGAAAGCGTTTTTGAGCATAAAACACATACCATTAGAGCAATATTATTTCCTTTAATAGTTTGGTTGCTATTCATTAATAAAGATGATTTTAGTTTCTATATTGGTTTATCTCTTGTTCTCATTGACCTTGTTGTATTAGCAATTGATGCTTATTCAGAAAAGGACAGTAGACAATTTATGGGCGGATTACCAAAATGGGAATATATAATACATCTTTTTTCTAATGGCTTTCATTTTGCTGCAACCGGATTACTATTGGCGACAAGAGTTAATATAACTGGAAATGGATTATCATTGAGTATAATAGATAATATTAGCAAAGGACAAGAGTTATTGAACTTTATTTCAGTTAATATTATTCCAGGAGCAATTTTGATGGCTTTGCTTCATTTGTTTTTAATATTCCCAAAAGGAATAAAATTATGGAATAAATTAAAGTCTCTAATTACTACGAAAAGAATAAAAGCAGGTAATCGAGTAGACGGCTCCAACTAAAACAGTTGGAGTGCGCCTCTCACACCACCAAGCGTACGGGTCTCGTACTTGGCGGTTCACCAAATTGAAGTCTGCATATTATTAATGTAATCTACTAAAGGTTTATACCCTTTTCGCTTAAGCCTAGATTTAGTAATTGTAGTCTTTAGAATTGGACTTTGAGCTACTGCCCATCCTCCCATTCGGGTTCTACTCCAAGCATATGCTTGTCCTTGCTCTATTCCTAATCGAATTAGGTTTTTACGTTTCCGTTCAAGCTTCTTCCAATCGTGCCAAATACAATATCGTAACCGATTCCTTAGCCATTCATCTAGCTTTTTAACTTTTGCATAAATGTTGGTTAAGCGGTAATTGTTCATCCAACCTCGACAGACTTGATTAAGCCGTTCTAAACGTTCTGATAACGACATTGGTTTGGTTTTCTTGGTAAGACTTTTTAGGTTACGTTTAAACTTTGCCCAACTTTTCTTTGCTACCACAAGCCTATATTGTCCTTTTACTCCCTTTTTGTAGACTGGTACAAAACCATGTCCTAGTAACTCAAAGTTTACGGGTCTGCGTATGCCACTTTTAGCTTTATTAATAGGTAGTTTTAACCTGTCTCTCAAAAAGAGAAACAAGGTATTCCCTATCTGTTTTGCCTTGCTTTTGCTCTTTGCGTAAACGCTAAAATCATCTGCATAACGGACATAACGTAAGCCCAGTCTTTTCATTTCTTTGTCCAAAACATCTAGCATTATGTTAGATAGAATTGGACTAATTGGGCTCCCTTGCGGTATTCCTTTTCTTCGCTTTTGGAGTTTACCATTTATTAAAATGGGAGCTCTTAGCCATTTCCGGATTAAACGCAGGGTGGTTCGACATTTTACCTTGTGGTAAATAAGTTGTAGTAAAATACAATGGTCTACTTCATCAAAAAATCCTTTTAAATCAATATCTACAATATCTTGGTAACCATCATTGATATACTGCTGAGCTTGTAATACTGCTTTTTGGATATTCTTTTGTGGACGAAAAGCATAACTAACAGGTTCAAAGTCGTATTCAAATTGAACCATTAATTGTTGACTTAACGCCTGTTGTAGCCACCTATCTACTACTGTTGGAATTCCTAAAAGTCTAGTTTTACCCTTCCCTTTTGGAATGTTTACTCCTAGAATTGAATCTGGCACATAGCTATTCCTACGGATAGTATCTAGTATTTCCAAACGGTTTCCTGCTATATAAGCCGAAAGTTCCATTGTTTTCATACCATCTACTCCGCACGCACCTTTATTTCGCTCCACTTGACGTCTTGCTTTTAAAAGGTTAGTAGCTTCTAATACTTTTTCAATCATAGGTTAATAATTTGTGTACTCTTGTTGGTTTAAAACTAGGCTAGCTAAGCATCCTAATCGAATTCAAACTTAATTTAATGTTCGGTCCTTCCCTACTTGTGAGACCATCTGAGCTATTCCCTCAACTCGTTTCCTGTAGGTACTATGACCTCTGCTGACTTCTCCATATAGCTACACGTAACTTTGGAGACCTCCCCAGGTAATGACATCTTCTTTCGCTCAATAACTGCCGTATCTACATAAATACCTTTTTTATAATCTTTGGGTCGTTACAATGATGTGTTTGCTTACCCAAATACTTATGCCTCTGTATACGATTTCTGTTCGTCAGTACCGAGTTTTGTAGTCTCGCTTCCTTCAGATAAAACCTCACGGTTTTCACCCTTGCGACTTACTAATGCTTCAGAACGTTACTCCTGCGCATAAGGGACTTGCACCCTCTAGATTAATTAGCTAAATTTAAATAGCTAAAAGATGCCCATGCTGGGCACACACAATGTATAAAAATAATAAGGGTTAAGTGCCATACCCAAAGTTGGTGCATATTAATAAAGTCCGCCAAATTTACAATTTGACGGTTAAAAGAAAATAACGGTAAAATTGTAAATTTGGCTAAGTGCTAAACAGAAAGTAAGTGCGTTTTAATCCCTTACTATTCTTATACTAACCGTTAGCCACAATACAAAAAAACATATAGTATATTTGCATATTATATACACATATATTAAATTTGTGTTTTATTAAAAAACATAAATATGTGGAAACAAGAAATTACAATAGAAACAAAAGCAACTAAAGAACAAATTTGGAAATTATGGTCTGATGTTGAGAATTGGAACAAATGGGATAATGAAGTTCAAACTTCCAAATTGAATGGAGAATTTGAAAAAGGAACAAAAGGAGTTTTAAAACCTAATAATGGTCCGAAATCAAAATTCATTTTAGAGTCTGCAAAATATCCTTTTGAATTTACAACCAAATCATCTTTGCCATTAGCGAAAATGTATTTTACTCATAAAGTATCTGAAAATAATGGAAAAACAGAAATTACACACGGAGTTGAAATAAGCGGAATAACAACTTTTATTTTCTCAAAATTAATCGGAAAAAAAATTGTTTCAGAATTACCAAAAGCAATGGAGAAATTATCTGTTATGGCACAAAATATAGAATAGTGGAAATATTCAAATACAAAACACCAAGCGAAAGTACTGGGTTTCTATTATGGAAAGTTAATAATCTATGGCAAAGAGAAATTAAAAAATCTCTTAAAAAGTATAACCTAACACATACACAATTTGTTGTTTTAGCAAGTACTGTTTGGCTTTCAAAAAATAATTCAAATGTTACTCAAGTAGAAATTGCAAATCAAATTGAAATCGATAAAATGATGACTTCAAACGTTTTAAGAACATTAGAAAAAAATGGATTATTAAAACGAAAAGAGCATAAAACTGATACAAGAGCGAAAATAATTAAACCCACTAAAAATGGAATTGATATTTTGCAAAAGGCTATTAAAGAAGTTGAGAAATTTGACAGCAGATTTTTTGGAAAAATAAATAATATTGCGGAATTTAATAACGAACTGAATAAGTTACTTGTGGAATAAGTACTGTGGCTAATCGAGTAGACGGCTCCAACTAAAACAGTTGGAGTGCGCCTCTCACACCACCAAGCGTACGGGTCTCGTACTTGGCGGTTCACCAAATTGAAGTCTGCATATTATTAATGTAATCTACTAAAGGTTTATACCCTTTTCGCTTAAGCCTAGATTTAGTAATTGTAGTCTTTAGAATTGGACTTTGAGCTACTGCCCATCCTCCCATTCGGGTTCTACTCCAAGCATATGCTTGTCCTTGCTCTATTCCTAATCGAATTAGGTTTTTACGTTTCCGTTCAAGCTTCTTCCAATCGTGCCAAATACAATATCGTAACCGATTCCTTAGCCATTCATCTAGCTTTTTAACTTTTGCATAAATGTTGGTTAAGCGGTAATTGTTCATCCAACCTCGACAGACTTGATTAAGCCGTTCTAAACGTTCTGATAACGACATTGGTTTGGTTTTCTTGGTAAGACTTTTTAGGTTACGTTTAAACTTTGCCCAACTTTTCTTTGCTACCACAAGCCTATATTGTCCTTTTACTCCCTTTTTGTAGACTGGTACAAAACCATGTCCTAGTAACTCAAAGTTTACGGGTCTGCGTATGCCACTTTTAGCTTTATTAATAGGTAGTTTTAACCTGTCTCTCAAAAAGAGAAACAAGGTATTCCCTATCTGTTTTGCCTTGCTTTTGCTCTTTGCGTAAACGCTAAAATCATCTGCATAACGGACATAACGTAAGCCCAGTCTTTTCATTTCTTTGTCCAAAACATCTAGCATTATGTTAGATAGAATTGGACTAATTGGGCTCCCTTGCGGTATTCCTTTTCTTCGCTTTTGGAGTTTACCATTTATTAAAATGGGAGCTCTTAGCCATTTCCGGATTAAACGCAGGGTGGTTCGACATTTTACCTTGTGGTAAATAAGTTGTAGTAAAATACAATGGTCTACTTCATCAAAAAATCCTTTTAAATCAATATCTACAATATCTTGGTAACCATCATTGATATACTGCTGAGCTTGTAATACTGCTTTTTGGATATTCTTTTGTGGACGAAAAGCATAACTAACAGGTTCAAAGTCGTATTCAAATTGAACCATTAATTGTTGACTTAACGCCTGTTGTAGCCACCTATCTACTACTGTTGGAATTCCTAAAAGTCTAGTTTTACCCTTCCCTTTTGGAATGTTTACTCCTAGAATTGAATCTGGCACATAGCTATTCCTACGGATAGTATCTAGTATTTCCAAACGGTTTCCTGCTATATAAGCCGAAAGTTCCATTGTTTTCATACCATCTACTCCGCACGCACCTTTATTTCGCTCCACTTGACGTCTTGCTTTTAAAAGGTTAGTAGCTTCTAATACTTTTTCAATCATAGGTTAATAATTTGTGTACTCTTGTTGGTTTAAAACTAGGCTAGCTAAGCATCCTAATCGAATTCAAACTTAATTTAATGTTCGGTCCTTCCCTACTTGTGAGACCATCTGAGCTATTCCCTCAACTCGTTTCCTGTAGGTACTATGACCTCTGCTGACTTCTCCATATAGCTACACGTAACTTTGGAGACCTCCCCAGGTAATGACATCTTCTTTCGCTCAATAACTGCCGTATCTACATAAATACCTTTTTTATAATCTTTGGGTCGTTACAATGATGTGTTTGCTTACCCAAATACTTATGCCTCTGTATACGATTTCTGTTCGTCAGTACCGAGTTTTGTAGTCTCGCTTCCTTCAGATAAAACCTCACGGTTTTCACCCTTGCGACTTACTAATGCTTCAGAACGTTACTCCTGCGCATAAGGGACTTGCACCCTCTAGATTAGTTAGCTAAATTTAAATAGCTAAAAGATGCCCATGCTGGGCACACACAAGGTATAAAAGCAATAGCGGTTTGGGTGAAAACTTGAACCGTTTTTGCATTTAAATAAGTATATTGCTTACCGAAATGTAGTCGCTTATTAATCCGCTACTGCTCTTATACAAATCGTTCCGATCAATAACCCTCCGGGGCGCAAATTTCCGTTACGCTAAGGCGCAACTCCCAATCTGCTTTATTGATCGGAATGATCCCTGCTCAAATACATAAGTGACACTTGTGAAGTAAGTCAGAAAATTTCTCGCGAACTACCCACAAATTAAAGTTCGGAACTAGATGTATAGCGAATTTTGTATTTGATGGCGTTACTTCAATCGCTGAGTATAAAGTCGAAAAAAATATTTTGTCCAAAATACTATAAAGCCCAACTAAGACAAATCAAGAATAATTTGGATATCTTCCGCTAAGTATTTGTTCGATACTTGTCGTGAAGACAGTACAAAAAGTAAGGAAATATAGCTCAATGGTAGAGCGCCTCCCTGTTAAGGAGATGGTTATAGGTTCGAGTCCTATTGTTTCCTCAAATTGCTCCGTTGGTATAACGGCTAATACATCTGACTTTCTATCAGAAGGCAGGGGTTCGATTCCCCTACGGAGTACACTAAAATTATCTGGTCGTCTAAGGGCAGGACTTCTCACTTTGACTGAGGCAATGGTGGTTCGAATCCACCCCGGATAACAATGTGCTAGTAGCTTAGTTGGTTAAAGTCTTTGCCTGATAAGCAAAGGAGCGGAGGTTCGAGTCCTTCCTAGCACACAATCAGACCGAGAGCTTAAAGGTTAAAGCCTGCGTCTTATACGCGCAAAATGAAGGTTCGAGTCCTTCTCGGTATATGTTCACGTAGCCAAATGGTAAGGCATTGGTCTGCAACACCTTGATTGTTGGTTCGAATCCAACCGTGAACTCTAATTAAAATAGGAATATAGTTCAATTGGAAGAACACCTGAGTACGAATCAGAAGATGTGGGTTCGAGTCCTACTATTCCTACAATAAATCCACAATTTATGACATATAAAATTGGAAACGTAGTTTAACGGTTAGAACGTTTGGACTGCGCCGTAACAAGAATATGGCGCAGGTAACTACCCAAAAGATGGAAGTTCGAATCTTCCCGTTTTCGCAAGATTTTATGTTAGAAAAGCCTTTAACACATACTTGATGTAGTATTTTACAATTTTAAAAGTAAGTTCAATTTGATTTAAAATATCAAGTTGATCAACCAAAAAGTGGCTACACCAGACAAGTACCCAATTATAGCAAGTGGTGTTATTTTTTTCAAATACCAAATAAAATCAATTTTGAGAATACCCATAATTGCAACTCCTGCAGCTGAACCAATAATTAAACAACTTCCTCCAGTACCTGCACAATAGGCCAATAATTCCCAAAAAACATTATCCTGCGGGTAAGCGGATAAATCATACATTCCAATTGAACCTGCAACTAGTGGCACATTATCTATGATAGAAGATAAAAATCCAACAATCACATTAATTGCCCATACATTACCTATATGTGTATCCTGAAACTGGGCAAGCTGTGTTAAATGCCCTGCGGACTGCAGCGCGGCAACAGCTAATAAAATCCCAAGAAAAAAGAGAATGCTTGGCGTATCCACTTTTTCCAAAACTGCACTAATGGAAAGCTGTTTACGAGTGCTTTCGACTTTTCTCTTATGCAAGAATTCAGTCACTCCCCACAAAATACTTAACCCAAACAACATTCCTAAAAAAGGTGGTAAGTGGGTAGTTGTTTTAAATATAGGAACAAAAAGTAGTGCCCCTAAGCCCATAAACAAGACTAACTTTTGCTCTCTCAACTCAATTTGAGCATGTTCAGAATTTTTGCCTGACTCAGGTGCAACAGCAAGATTCCCTTTCATTCGCATAGCAACTATTGTTAAAGGAACTGCCAAACAAACCATACTTGGTAATAAGAGTTTCAAAACAATATTAGCAGCCGTAACTTGACCACCAACCCACAACATAATTGTAGTAACATCACCTATTGGTGACCAAGCCCCACCAGCGTTAGCCGCAATAATAACTATTCCTGAAAAAATCCATAAGTCGTTTTTTTCGTGAATTAATTTCCTAAGCAATGCTGCCATTATAATAGATGTGGTAAGGTTATCCAAAGCGGCACTCATAAAAAACGTAATAATCGCTAACGTGACTAATAGCTTACTTTTTTTTGTGGTTGTAATTTTTTGAGTAATCAAGGAGAACCCACTGTGCGCATCAATCAACTCAACAATTGTCATAGCACCCAAAAGAAAAAATAGTATTCCCCCGATCTCCCCCAAATGATGCATTAAATCAGACTCAATTCCTCCTGTAATTAGCCCTACTGATTCAGGTAAAATTGAATGCTCACCTAAAACGAATAAAACCCAACATACAACAGCAGTAAAAAGTGCTGAAGCGGCTTTGTTTATATGGATTTTATGCTCAAATATTATGGCTGCAAACCCTAATACAAAAACGATTGCCATAGCAATATACATATCTCTAGTTTTTATTAGTTAATATTCTTAGTCGCCTAAATTTGCTGATTATCCAAAAAATCAAGAATAGCAGCATCTTTGTGGGGGATGGATAATTTATGACCATCTAATTGATCAGAATTATCCTTTTTATGTGCCGAAGAGGTTTTTGAAAACGAACCATTAATTGCATCCGTTTTTGCAGCAATTTCGTTGGTGTTATTAGATTGGCAATTAAAAAGTAGTGTTAAAAATAAAATTCCAGATATTATTTGACTTAATTTCATTATAAGTGTTTTTGATTAATTAATTTTTGATTGAAGTTTCGTGTTGTTTAAAATCACTTTTTGAAACTTCTAAATAAAAAAGTATTCATTCCATTTTACTGGAACAGATAACATACTATAGGCGGATTGCCTGCTGTATTAATAAATCAAATTAGGAACACTCCAAAGCGAAGAAAAAGCTTCGGATATAGCAATATGAAATGAGAAAATCTATAATTTCCTCCAGGTATAATGGCAACTTGTAATAAGTTAGAATCACTATTTGTAAAGAAGTTGCATGTAGGATATTTTTGTAGTTTTTTGCGTTCATCACACTCCTCTTCTATCTCAGAAAACAAATCATAATCTGCAACAGTTAAGAGCATTGAAAATTGTGATTTAGAATCTGAAATGCTGGATTGTGTCACGGCATTTGGCACAACATAATTTAATGCACTAGCACTTTTTGCAATCGTTGAAAACGAAACTAAGACGAGAAGAAAATATGTCACTAAAAATCGCATATCCTAATGTGAAGTCAAAAATTCACAGATCAAATGTGAAGATTATTTTATTTCAAACAAAGTATCATTTAATATTTCACAAAAAATTAACACTTCATTGACACTCAATTTTTTATTACGCCAATTGTGCCACCTATTCCAAAATTTAATTTTTCAAAGACAATACGCGGTGCGTAATGACAAGAATCAGTCAATAAAACACCAAAAAACTGATAAAGTTCAATTTTACAACGGAGCTTTTAGCATAAATTTGCATCTATGGATTCAACTTGGCCAATAATAATTTTTGCAATAGTAATGCTGCATTTGGTAGCAGGCTTTGCTTGGTTAGCCTATAAAATGCGGAAGAAAAAATAATGCCTCACCTAATCAATCTATAGGCAAGGCATCAATTCTTAAATCTCGCAAGTTGCTATTTTGTGTGCGTAATAGAGGTTGCTTTAATTTCAAAATTGTTGAAGAATCCTTCAACACTCAAAGTTCCTTTTTCAAGACCAGGCGCCAATGTAATGCTAATACCAGCTTTAATGTAACGAGGAGGATTTGGCCGAACGGTAATGTATCCCTCACCTACAGTATCAATTTGTGTATACCCTGTGCTTCCGTTAAACTTGGCTTCACCAGTAAACCTTAACAAGGTTGATGACCCCAAGCCAAATAGTGTGTTAATATTAATTTCTCCTGAGGCTGACTCTGTACCCGAACCTCCATCTGTAAGTGCTAAATCCATTGTGCCAAAAGGCCCATTGATTGAATACGGATTTTGAAAAGCATATTTTGCAATTACTCCAAGCCCTTGTGTTGCTAATTGTTCTAAGTCAGCATTTGATTCCACTGCTGTGTTTGAATTTTCCATAATTGATAGGTTTTGATTAATAATGAATCAAATTTCGAGATAAAGCAGATGCAGGACAATGAGGTATTTACCTGTTTGACAAAATGTGAGACTTTTACCTATTAGCAAGAGCTTGATAACAAACTACAGCTTTTTAGAAAAAGTTATTTCGCTTTTTTAATTCCTCTAATAAATTTGCTTTTTTTCTTGTAGAAACTGGAATTGAATCATTATTAGACATGACAACATTGCAACCATCTTTATTGTGTAAACTAGTTAAATGACTTAAATTAATTAGGTGGGAATAATGAACACGAACAAAGCCAGATTTAGAGAGAATATTTTCAAACTCTTTTAGAGTACGTGAAATTAACATTGGGCGTTTTACTCCCACCAAATAAAACTTAGTATAATTTCCCTCTGCCTGAATATGGATTATTTCTGAAAGCCGTTTAAGATAAATTCCATCACCAGTATTTAGAGCTATTTTAGACTCTGTGGTGATTGCGTTAGACAAAGTAATAATTTGATCCAACTGCTGCACTGGAATATCATAATTATGTTTTGACTCAAGCCCAATTGCAGTAATACTTTCTTGCAACTCATCCAAATCTATGGGTTTCAATAAATAATCAAAAGCGCGAAGTTTAAATGCCTTTAGCGCATATTGGTCATAAGCAGTTGTAAAAATTACGCGAAACTTTCCAAAATTCTCAATTTCCTGCAAAATATCAAAACCCAAACCATCATTCAAACGAATATCTAAAAACAAAACGTCAGGCGTGAGTTTTTGCAATAATGCAATGCCCTCTTTCACAGAACTTGCAACACCAATCACTTCAATTTTCGGCTTTATTTCTCGCAATTCCATTTCTAAAGAAGCAATTGCTTGCTTTTCATCATCAATTATTATAGCTCTCATTTGGGGTCAAGTTTTGTTGGAAATAAAAGAATTATTGTTGTGCCTTCTCCCTTTTCTATATTATTAGGGCTCTTAATTTTTATACTGCAGGGCACACTAAATTGCTGCGACAATAAATTTAATCTATCTCTAATATTAGACAAACTAACGGATTGATGTGCCTGTTTTAATGAATTATTAAATCCTACTCCTGTATCTGAAACAGCACAGACCAATTGATTATCCAAACCATAAAAATGCACTTTAACCTTCCCTTTATTGTGCGGCGCTATTCCATGAATAACAGCATTCTCAACCATTGGTTGCACCATCATTGGCGGCACTTCAACCTGACATATATCCTCTATTTCGCAACTGATTTCGTATTCAAACATGTTGTCATATCTTTTTTGCATTAAAAAAAGATATAGGTCTATTATTTCAAGCTCTTTTTGCAACGGAATAAACTGTGTATTGCACTCCAATATTCGCCTTAACAGCTTAGAAAAACGCGCAATAAATTGGTTAGCTTCATTAAATTTATTTTGAGCATAATAACCTTTTATTGTATTCAAAGAGTTAAACAAAAAATGAGGGTTCATTTGCAAAACTCCTGCTTTTTGTTCTGCTAAGAGGTAAGCTTTTTCCAACTCTAACTTTTCCATTTCACTAGAAACAATCTGTTTTTCTAATTCATAATTGGCCCGAATACGCTTGATCCGGAAAAACCAAACCAACATAATTGCACTTATAGCAAAGCAAAAAACAAGTGCTCTAAACCATAAGGTTTTCCAATATGGCTTGGCAATTTGAAAAGGCACTGTTAGTGTTTCAAAACTTTCATTTTCTGAATTTTTAATTCGTAGATTAAAAACATAATCACCTGCATTTAGCCCATCATAAAACACTTTTCTAGTTTTTGTCTTTTGCCAGTCTTTTTGATACCCATCTAATTTATACTCGTAAGTTAAATTACCCAAGTTTTTATAGGCTAAACCAATAAATGAAAATGATATTGAGTTCTCATTGTATTTCAAATACATCTCACTGCTAGGCATATCAATCTCCACAGAATTAACATCAACGCTCTTTAAATACAATTTTGGAACTGTATTATTCACCTCATCTGCCTTCAAATTTTGAGCAATTAATCCATCATTTGTAGCTAAATACATCACATCCCCTATTCTTTCAATGGCAGATATTTTTGTGTCCTTTAAGTTGAGCATTCCGCCATGGTTGACGAGTTTATATTTATTACCTTCTCTACAAATATGATCTAGGCTTTTACTCGTCCCTACCCAAAGTGTTCCATCATCAACTAATAATGAACGGCAATTATTTCCAGAAAGTCCCTTTTCTTCATCAATTACATATTTAACCTGATCATTCTCAAGCACTATAACTCCCTCACTATTAGTAGCAACATAAAGCAAGTTGTTTACGTTGTCATAAGCTAGATCATTAATTGTAACCCTTAACTTGTCATTTTCATCTCCTAAATAAAGGATATCAACCTGATCATCCTTGTACAACCCTTTTTGCGAACCTATATAAACCGAATTATTTTTTCCTTTAACAAAAACACTTGAGTTAACGGGCATTATAATATGATCTTGCAACATCAATTCCACCAAATCATCTTTCCGGGGAAATTTTCTAGTCTCATTATAGAATGATTGATTACTAACCTTGAATGTTTGTTTACTCGCAATATATGCATGCGTTGAATCAACCAAAATATCATTACTCAAAAATGGAAAATAATCCGTCTGCTCTCCATGCACTACTGCAACGTTTGACTTATTGGAGATAATTACGTACCCATCAGGTGCTAATCGTATATGCGTTATTCTTTCGTTCTGATGATCTTGAATACGCCAGGTTTTTAATACACCATTTTTAAGATTTGAATAATAGCCGCCCCCCATACCAATCCACAAATCATTATCGAATCCTTTTTCTAAGCAAGTGATATTATTGACCGGAAAAATTCCTTCTTTATTGTAAATCTTAGTATTTGGAGAAGGTGACAGATACACTCCTTCACCTAAAGTAGTCACCCATAAATTACCTTCCGTATCTATTAACGTATTACTTACAACAGATTCAGGAAAATAGTGCTCTGTACCCAACTCGCCCTTTTCCATGTCATATACAAACATGCCTGTCTCTGTTCCGATAAAAATAGCTTCGCCCTCCCCTTTTCCAAGCCAAGTTACTTCTGTTCCAAGCGGTAATTGATGAATGAGTTGTAGATCTTCATCTAAAAGAAAAATTTTCGACCCAAGCCCAAAAAGAATTTTATCACCCAGAATGATTACTCGTGCATAAGAGGTGGATAAGGTTAACGCAGATTCCAGTAGATACTGATCACCTTCAGCTTTATATATTCCGTCTGATGTGAAAAATTTCATAACACCATCCGAATTGACCCACACATTATACAATCTTGATCCAACACCAAATGTGCTAACATTGTTTAATGTATCAAGCATAAACACACCATTATTGATAGATGAGATATAGATCGTTCCAGCATCATCTTCAAAGACACTGGTTAAGTATGAATCTGATTTCAACTTTGCCAAAGTAGAGTCATTTTGACTATTATAAAATTTATCCTTGAGATAATAAGAAAACTCTCCATTGAATGATCGAAACCAGATCCGTTCTTTTTGATCTTGATAAATTCCAAAAATCTCATTCCCTGTCAACCCATCTTCTGAATCAAAATTTTCAAACTCATATCCATTAAATCTGCTAACACCTAAATCAGTACCAAACCACATATACCCCTCATTGTCTTGAAAACAGCAATAAACATTATTAGACTCTAAACCATCAGAATTAACAAGATTTTGAAAATACGGATGCTGCGCAATACCTATTAACGGAAAAAGGATAAAAATGAAAAGGCAAGCTTTGAGCACGTTTGAGTTTTATTATAAATATAAGGGAATTATTAGGTCTAATAAAGGAACAATTAAACAATAGAGTGTTTCAAACAAGCACCTATAAGGCTAATTAGCGCAGCTATACATTTTCAGTCTGCACCTATCAATAAATCAAAAAAATAAATAGAAAAATGACGGAAATTAGGTGAACACAAAACTTATGATTGAAAGAACTACCTCTGTAAATGTACGCCTCTTTGATCGTAAGAGGGCGTAAACCGAAAAGCCTTATTAATAGAGTAGGTAAAAAAATTAATTATTATGCAAAATAACAATTGGTATTTCGGTAAGCATTTGCATATCGATTTTAATAACGGAATTAATGTCAGTACAAACAGTAGTTTCTCTACAGACGAAGGTTGTGCAGGAATTTCAGACATAAACACTGGAACAACACTTTTTTACACAGATGGACGGGAAGTTTATGACACTAATGGAAACATAATTCCAGGTGGAACTGGATTATTTGGTCATCCATCTTCAACTTGTTCGGCCATTATCGTTCCAATAATGAGCAACCCCGATCGCTATCACATTTTCACAGTTGATGTTGTTGGAGCTACTAATAGTGGCTTAAACTTTAGTACGGTTGATGTCAATGCGAACATTGTAGCTCCTGTTAATTCACCACTTTTACCACAAGCTACTGAAAAAGTTGCTGCAGTTGCAAACGGAAATTGTAATGGTTTTTGGGTAATTGCTATGACTATGGATCCAATTCCAACCTTTCATATTTATGATGTAGATTTTAATGGAAATGTAACCTTGACTGCAACAGCACCAACAGGTCGTCCTTTAGACAGTCAAGGTTACCTCAAAATATCGCCGCTTGGAGATAAATTAGCCTATGCAAATTTTAGAAACGGAACTGTTGAAATATTTGACTTTGACTTAACAACAGCTGCAATAACATTTGATGAAACTATACCAGGCTTAGCTTACCCTTATGGTTTAGAATTCTCGAATGATGGTAATTTGCTCTATTATTCGTTAGTTGGCTTTAATAGCGGGGCACTGCCCGGACATATTTGGCAAAAGCAATTAAATTCTAATTCTGCACCTGTCTTAGTGCAAACAATACCCAACCTTGGCGGACGATATGCTTGCGGAGCCCTGCAAATGGCTCCAGATGGCAGTCGCATTTATGTAGCCATTGACAGTGAAAGTCGTTTAGATGCCATTCTAAATCCGAATGGAATAGGTGTCGCTTGCAATTATAGCCCGAGTGACTTGACACTACCTGATCAATGCGTATTAGGACTACCTACGCAAGTTCAATACAGAAACTGTGAAAGAGAAGACCCTTGCGAAGCAGTTAAAACTAAAGTGAACGAATTATTAGCTGAAAAATGTGAAAACAAGGTAAATACACTAGAGCATTGCAATGACGAAGATGCCTGTGATTGTGATCCTACAACAGGTTGTGAAACTGCTGAAATACCAGAATTTGAACCATGCGTTTCAATTAGATGGGGTGACAGTGAATGTGATTGTTTTGAAAGCAACGACACCGAAATTTTGTGCTTAACAGTATGCAACTGCTTTTCAAATATCACCTTTAAAAATTTGACAATTGGTTGTCTTGAGGTATGTGATGCTGATGGAAATCCAGTGCCGACTTTACCTGATGGCACTCCTTCTGTACAACTAGTTCCTGTTGGACCACATTGTTTTGGAGACATTGAACCATGCAGCTGTGTTTCCAGAGAATTTGCAATAATAACTTGTGGAGCTATTGCAGGAACATATCAGATCAAAGTTCGAGGCATTTGTTATGATGTTTGCCTCCACTATAGTAACGAGGATTGTTTCAACTTTACTATTTGTAAAGATTAGTCTTTAACTATAATGCCAAAAGCTAACCATTCTTAGTTTTATACAGAGAATGGTTAGTTTTAATATTAATACAACTTAAGCTTTTCAGGTTCAAAGGCAGCAAAACATTTCTTCTGCATCTAAGTTTTCAAAAACAATTCCTTCAGCCAAAACCTCAGCCTTGATATACGCTTGATTGACTTTAATAATCCCCACTGCAAACTCCTGTACAATCACTCCCTCCAAAAACACCACAATCGCTCGTAGTTTTACAACTTATATCGTGACACCTCTGTGACCATGCGCATCCAAGTGAATATCTACAATTACATTTAGGCTTATCACCTGATCCCCCACCTTGATCTTCTGGAGGGGCATTCAGAAACTCATCAGCTCTGTCTGCTTCTACATCACCCACCGTAAAAAATAGTTGATAAACGAACTCTTCTGACCAGTTGAAATTACCCATGCAATTTTCAATGATGTGGATTAATTTCTCATTTATATCTATATTATTTTGTAACTCTTTTCGAGTATAGTCAATTTGATGCCAGAGCTCAGTAATTGAAATAAGTTCTTCTTTTTCTTCCTCGCTCCATGCTAAAATATTTATATGTCTAACTTTTTCATTCCAAAGACTTTTTTTTCTTTCAGGGTTGATTGCTCCCAAAATGGATACTTGATAACTTCTCGAATAACTAGAGATCTCTTCTCTAGAAAATGTTTGGATTGCTTCATAATTTTCCTTCACCCATTTGTCGATTTCATCATCACATGAGTATCTAATTTCTTTATCACAACTTGTTAGAAACAAAGCTGCGCAGAAAAAGATAAAAAGTTTACTTTTCATATTATTTAGTTTTAGTATGTTAATCGGTGTTATTCACAGTTAATTCTATGACAAAGCCAACTTAGCTGCAATCTCTTGAAATTTTTGAAAATAATCCGGGTTAATTAGGGCAAAGGTAATATTAAGAAATTGGGGTAAAACAACATTTTAAATGATTATTAGATGAATTTATACATCTCTATTTTGGAAGTAAATAGTTTGGATTAAAACCAACAATTCTATTGCAAGCAAATTTGGTTGCAAATTCTAGAAATAAACGCTTATTATTATTTATCAGCCAATAAAAAAAGGCGGTTATTAAAACCGCCTTTTACTCTCTATTTTAAAATAGTTACTTATACTTTTGCTAATCCAATTACTGTATTTCCTTCTTCCAAATCTGCCAATAAATGATTAGTCGCATCTAAGTTTTCAAAAACAATTCCTTCAGCCAAAACCTCAGCTTTAATATACTCTTGATTAGTTTCAATAGCTGATTTTACAACCTCATTAGTATCAAAGGTTAATTGAATTCTATCCATCACCTCAAGACCAGAATCCTTACGGTAATTTTGGATGCGACTTACTAACTCACGTGCAATTCCTTCGCTTTTTAGCTCATCATTTAATGTAATGTCTAATGCTACGGTCATTCGCCCTTCTGAAGCTACTAACCATCCCGGAATATCATCCGTTACAATATCAAAATCAGTTAATTCTAATTCTATTGCTTCACCATTCAGTTCGCCTTTCCAACCATTATTAGCCTCAACAGATGAAATATCAGCACTAGTCCATTGATTGACCATAGCTGCAATAGCTTTCATTTGCTTACCGTATTTTGGCCCAATAGTTTTGAAGTTTGGCTTAATTTTTTTCACCAATATACCTTCTGTATCTTCCAACATATCAATTTCCTTGATATTGGTTTCAGAAAGCACAATGTCTTTTACATCCTCTAATCTTCTTGCAAAATCGCCATCTAAAATTGGCACCATAATTTTTTGCAATGGTTGGCGCACCTTTAATTTTGCTCCTTGGCGCAAGCTCAACACCATAGAAGAAACTTTTTGAGCAATGCTCATTTTCTCCTCTAAATCCAAGTCAATTTCTGCCTCATTCACTTTAGGGAAATCTGCTAAATGAACTGACTCTACCTGATGTCTACCTGTTACGCTATTTAAATCCTGAAACAACTCATCTGTATAGAATGGTGCAATAGGAGAACCTAAAATAGCCACAGTTTCTAAACATCTGTACAAGGTTTGATAAGCCGAAATTTTATCGGTTGTATAATCTCCTTTCCAGAAACGACGACGACATAATCTCACATACCAGTTAGAAAGCTCATCATTTACAAATGCTTGAATTAAACGACCTGCTTTAGTTGGTTCGAAGGCTTCAAAAGATCCATCAACAGCACCAATTAAGGTATTGAGTTTAGATAAAATCCAACGGTCAATTTCAGGACGCTCATTAATTGCAATTTCATCCTCTGAATAGGTGAAATTATCAATGCTAGCATATAATCCAAAAAATGAATAAGTATTATATAATGTACCAAAGAACTTACGCTGAACTTCAGTAATTCCGTCTTCGTTAAACTTTAGGTTATCCCAAGGTTGTGCATTGGTAACCATGTACCAACGTGTAGCATCTGCACCATAGGTTGCTAAATTGCCAAATGGCTCAACAGCATTCCCTAATCGTTTTGACATTTTTTTACCAAACTTGTCTAATACAAGTCCATTGGACATCACGTTTTTATAAGCTACAGAATCAAACACCAATGCTGCAATTACATGTTGTGTATAAAACCAACCTCTTGTTTGGTCTACTCCTTCTGCAATAAAGTCAGAAGGAAATCCTTTGCGATCATCAATTAACTCCTTGTTTTCAAAAGGATAATGATGTTGTGCATATGGCACTGATCCAGAATCAAACCAAACGTCAATCAAATCTGCTTCACGCATCATTGGTTTTCCTGTAGGAGAAACTAATGTAATTTGATCTACATAGTTTTTATGCAAATCAACTTGGTCATAATTTTCCTGAGACATATTGCCTACTTCAAAATCAGCTAAAGGGTTTACATCCATGATTCCTGCATCAACGGCTTTTTGTGCTTCTGCTTTTAATTCTTCAACTGAAGAGATACAGATTTGCTCTGTCCCATCTTCAGACGTCCAAATTGGAATTGGAATTCCCCAGTAACGCGAACGTGAAAGGTTCCAATCATTTGCATTTTTCAACCACTCACCAAAACGCCCTTCACCAGTTGATTTTGGTTGCCAGTTAATAGTATTATTCAATTCTACTAAACGCTCTCTATTTTCAGCCACCTTAATGAACCAAGAATCTAACGGATAGTATAAAATTGGTTTATCTGTTCTCCAACAATGCGGATAAGAGTGTTCGTATTTCTCAATTTTAAAGGCTTTATTCTCAATCTTTAATTTGAGAGTGATACGATCATCAACACTCATATATGCCTTTAAGTCGGCAATAATATCTTTTAATTTTTCTCGCTGAATCGTTAATTCTTCCTCGGCTTCATCTCCTTCTAAATATTCAGCCTTAACATATTCACCACCTAAGCCAAAAATTGGATCGTTTAATTCTTTTCTAAAACGCCCTTGTAAATCTACCAAAGGAACAGGTGTTTCGTTCTCATCTAAAATTAGCATTGGAGGCACACCAGCCGCTTTTGCAACCATAGCATCATCCGCACCAAATGTAGGCGCAGTATGCACAATTCCTGTTCCATCTTCTGTCGTTACAAAGTCTCCAGGAATGACAACAAATGCTTTATCTGCATCTTCGTAAGGTTGGCAATAATCTAATAATTGCTCGTATTTAATTCCTTCTAAATCTGATCCTTTACACTCACCTATAACTTGATAAGGAATTTTTTTATCTCCTTTTGTATAAACCAATTCATCAGCAGATTCAACCGCCGTATATTTTTTTGCAAATTGTTTACCAACCAAATTTTTAGCTAAAATTACCTCAATTGGTTCGTGCGTATATTGGTTCCAAGATTTTACTAAAACATAGTCAATTTTTGGACCAACAGTTAATGCCGTATTTGATGGCAACGTCCATGGTGTTGTCGTCCAAGCAAGGAAATGTACATTATCTAAATTTGCATTTTCAAAAGGAACTTGCTCCCCTGCTTTTAGTTTAAATTGAGCAACACAAGTTGTATCTTTCACGTCCTGATAAGCACCAGGTTGGTTAATTTCGTGCGAACTTAAACCTGTTCCGGCTTTAGGAGAATAAGGTTGAATAGTATACCCTTTATACATCAAATCTTTATTATAGATTTGACCCAAAAGCCACCAAACAGACTCCATATACTTACTTTCATACGTAATGTACGGGTCGTCCATATTCACCCAATAGCCCATTTTTTCAGTGAGCTTATTCCATTCATCCGTATAACGCATTACCGATTCGCGGCATGCTTTATTATAATCTTCAATTGAAATTTTAGTTCCAATATCCTCTTTAGTAATTCCAAGTTCTTTTTCAACCTTTAATTCAACAGGCAAACCGTGTGTATCCCACCCGGCTTTACGTTTTACTTGAAACCCCTTTAAGGTTTTATAGCGGCAAAAAATATCTTTAATTGAACGAGCCATTGCGTGGTGAATTCCAGGCATTCCGTTTGCAGAAGGTGGGCCTTCTGTAAAAATAAATGGTGGATTTCCTTCGCGTGTATCAATACTCTTCTGAAAAATTCGGTTTTCTTCCCAATTTTTCAATACTCTTTCGGCTACGTTAGGCAAATTAAGCCCCTTATATTCAGGATATTTCTGACTCATTATAATTTCAATAATTTGAACCTGCAAAAATAGGGAATTTTTGCCGAATGAATGCTGCTTGTATTGCATTGCCATGCAGCAAATCGCATAAAATGAATTTAGATCATTTTAATTCAAGTCATTTATTTGCAAAAACCTATGAGTTTCGATTTCACTTCAAGCGTTGCTAAATTCATTCTCAGTTAAATAATAATATTAAATTTGAGACAATAATTTTAAAACCAAAAAACAGTTTATGTTAGGAATACTCATATTAGTCGGAATTGTAATGGTATTTTACAGAGGCGCTCAAAGCAGAAATCTGAATGGTATTTTATATGGTATTCTTTCAATTGTAGCTTGGTTTGCTGCTCAATTTTTAGCTGCAATGCTAAAAATATCAATTGATCCATATTCGAGTGAAATGGAATTGATTGCTTGGGGCCTTTTTGGTTCTTTAGCTGGAATTGGAATTTTATATGCTGTTATGGTAAATGCCGGCAAAAACAAAGCCCCGAAAGACAGCTTTAGTGATGAGATTATGGATGACACATCCATTGACAACCTTTAAGTCAACGGGTTATTCTTTCATAATTTTTACCCGATCAATTTCACCATTTTCTTGCTCTAATTCAAGTAAGTATAATCCATCCTGTACTTCAAGCGGAATAGTAAATTGCACTTGAGAACTCATTGTTTTTTCGTACACGAGTTTTCCTGAAATGGAATAAATGCGCACCGATAATTCAGCCATGGGTTGCTCAAACAAAATATTAATGTTCTTTTTTGCTGGATTTGGATATACAGTATAAACAGCTTGCTCAGACTCATCAATAGAAAAATGAAAAAAGTCAAAACATTCTGAGGTATCAGCACAATCGCCAATGGAAATAATAACAGCATAACCTCCATCATCAGTTACTTCGTAAGATTGATCCGTGGCTCCATCAATAGGTTCATAATCATTCCAACAATCTACCCACTGATAAGTAGCCCCAGCTTGATCAGAAGTTAACACATTATCTGTTTGGGTAACTGCGGTAATGACACTTAAAATGGTTAAATCAAGCAAAACTACACTGTCACACCCCAATATATTGGTTAAAGTATCTTGATATAAACCACTTTCAGTATACACCTCTCCTTCGGGCGAAGTATAGAACCCACAAGCAGTTTCAGTTAAGATGTTTAATTCAGGTTCGCAGCTGGACAATTTTAATAAAAAGGCATCAGACGATCCGTTAGATTCGATTTCAAACACCCCTACACTAGGATCAAAATCGGCAGTAGCAGCAAAGAAACCTCCGACATAAACAGAACCTAAATCTAAATCAATTGCATATCCATATTCCTCTGAACTACCTCCAACAGCTGCAGGATTTATAAGCCCTCCATCCGCATCAAGCCATTGCACAAAAACATCCCTTCCTCCGCTAGATGCAAGGCTAACAACTCCTACTCCAGGATCAAAATCTACAGTACCTTGAAAAGAACCGGTTATCCAAATGTCATTTGACGGTGCTATTACCAATGATCGCCCTGCATCAAACGAAGAATTGCTTCCGAATGATTTTGCCCAAATAAATTCGCCAGCACTATCAATTTTTAAAACAAATACATCATAATAAATTGCTGAAGAAGTAAGACTAAAAACATCCGCACTAGGGTCAAAATCAACATTTCCAGAAAAATGTCCGGTTAAAACGACGTTATTATCGTTGTCAAGATCCAAGGCATAGCCCCTTCCTCCTCCATCACCTTGTGTAGAAACCGCCCAAATAAAATTGCCGCTTGCATCTAACTTTAAAACATAAGGTGACTCATCTCCGCCACTCAAATTCACAACTCCAGGTCCAGGATCAAAATCAACCAAATCACCATAAAACCCAGACATATAAATGTTACCATCCCCATCTGCAACAATGGAATTACCCATATCTAACTCCGATCCACCAATAGATCTTGCCCAGAGAAAATTACCATCTGCATCAAGTTTTTGAATAAAAATATCCAAATTTCCATGAGAAGTTAGATTATAAACCCCAGCTCCAGGATCAAAGTCAACCTCTCCTTCAAATGTTCCAATTGAGATAATATTACCCACTGCATCTACCGTAACGCTATAAGTAATTTCATTGCCAAAACCTCCAGTCCCTCTTGCCCACAAAAAATCTCCGTCAGCATTTAATTTTAATACGTAAGCATCATTCATTCCAACACTTGAAAGTAATTCACTCTCTGGTCCAGGATTAAAATCTGCATTGGCCTGAAAATAACCAGCAGCAATTACATTTCCTTCAGTATCTGTAGCAATGGAGTTTGCACCATTTGCAAGAATTCCTACAACGGATTTTGCCCAAACAAAATTTCCTAAATCATCTTCTTTCTGAACAAAGGTTGATCTTTGAGCTGCAGACAAAACCGCGTCATCAGCCCCGGGGTCAAAGTCTACCGATCCTTGAAAATAACCAGCAGAATAAACCTCATCTGGTGAGGCAATAGAAATTCCATTAACCACATCACTACTTTCACCACCCATTGAAATGGCCCACTCGAAAGATTGCGCAGTTGATGATAAGGTAAACAGAAAAGTAATGGCACAAAGAAGTGCTTTTGCATTGGGGAGACAGTACATATTTCAGAATTTGGGGTTAATTATTACTCAATTTACGAAATATCTGTATTCAACCGACGGTTTTAGTCTAAAAAATTCATCAAGCCAATTTGACACTATTTTTTGTTGAGTTTTAGTCTTTCAACACGCTCTTTGATCTGAATTACAACAAATAAATGCCTAACAAATTATTCTGTCCATTCAATAATTTCGACCGTTCCATTATCCCCAAATGGACCCATTTGCTGACCATCTATTCTTGGACGCCACAACTCCCCACCTTCGCCTCCAAAGTTTTCGATAAAAATTTGATCATAATGAGGACGCGCTTCAGGTGTTATAAAAACGGTTACATCTCCACCATTACCACCTTTACCACCATACTTGCTAATTCCGCCTTTGCCTCCAATGGTTTGAATCTCTAACCAACCAACACCAACTTTCAAATATTTCACCAATTGATCTCCATCCTCACTTCGGATTTTAATTTTAATAAATTTTCCGCTTTGCTTTGAGCCTATTAAAGAAACATGCAATTCTAAATTGGGTCCATTTTTACCAATTATTGCAGGATCGCTGTTATTGGTTAAGGTTTGCTCATTATCTATAAATTCAAGATTAACGCGTTTTGTAATCGGTATTTTTTTATATCCATTATCACTATTACTTCGTGGATCATATCCATTACCTCCTCTAAAAACAACCCGTTGTCTTACATCATATAAAATGGGTAATTTCATATGCCATTGAATCGATTTTTTGCGGCGTAATCGGACGGTGACATTTACAAAAGGATCGTTATAAGTGTCATCTGCAATTTTCACCGTCATTTTGGTTCTAGTTTTTTCATGAACCACGGCTCCTCCTTCTAATTCAAAATAATAATCAGCAAAATTAATGGTGATGTTAGATGCGTTTGAATTTATGACAGATGAATCCTTCAATTTGGTATTCAAGGTCATTTCTACCAAGTTTCCAGGGTAAATTTGCGATTGATCAAATTCGAGATTACAGCTGACAATTTTTCGCAATTGTCCTGGCTTTATAAAGGACATGCTTAAAAAGCACAAACTAAAAATTATCAATAACTGCTTCACTATTTTTTTTGTTTTCTAACGCTTAATTCCATCAAAAATTGTTCCGTAATTTTTCCAATGCTCACTGCGTTAAAACAAATATAGACCAGAATTAGCAGATCCTCCATAAAGTATAATAAAATTAACTTTGTAGTATCATGGATAATTTAAAAGAAACGCTGGGAAAACTGTTTTCGTTTAACGATTCAGAGTGGAATTTCATTTCAGAATCACTCGTTGAGAGAAATGTAAAACCCAAAGAGCAGCTCATCAAATCAGGACAAACTGCCCCAGCAATTTTCTTAGTGAAAAACGGACTTTTAAGAGTATATCATTTATTAAATGGAAAAGAAATTAGCACGTACTTTTCTTGTGACGAACAATTCATATCAACCTACACCAGTTTTATAACACAAAAACCTTCCCATGAAACTTTAGAGGCAATAGAAGAAAGCACCGTCTATTCCATAACACATAAAACATTAGAACAGCTTTATAAGATGGACTCTAAATTTGAAAAATTGGGCCGTTATATTGCCGAACAAAATTACCTCTGCATTGCCGATAGAACATTGATTATGCAAACAAAATCTGCCAAGGAAAAATACCTAGATTTTATTGCTACGAATCCTAAAAAAATTGTGCAACAGGTTCCTCAACATCAAATTGCAAGTTTTTTGGGCATTGCACCGGAATCTTTAAGTAGAATACGAAAAGAAATATTGATTTCTTGATAAATATCAATGCAGAAGGTTTTTCAACTGCTCATCTTTGTAAAAAATTTAAAGAATAAATGAAACGAATTTTAAGAATTATAGGATTAGCAGTGTTAGTGTTTCTACAGTCTTGCTCACTTCAACCTGCTGCATGGACACCTCAGGAAAAACCTGAACTTACAGGAGCATACGCTGAAAACGACTTATTAACATCTGCTGAATGGATTGATTTGGAAGGCTTTGCTGGACCCGAAGACATAGCCGTTGGTCCTGATGGTTATATATACACAAGTGTTCACCCAAAAGGAAATTTCAAAGAAGGAAAGGTGATTAAAATTTCTCCAGAGGGTAAAATTTCAACTTTTTGCAATACAGGATCATGGTTAGCAGGATTACATTTTGATGCAGATGGTAACCTCATTGGTTGCGACAGTCAAAGAGGGCTCATTCGGATGAGTAAAGATGGAACGATTACAGTGCTTGCCCGCGAAGATGAAAATGGTAAAGCCATCCTCATTCCAAATGACGTAGACATTGCAAAAGATGGACGAATTTACTTTTCCTCCACCTCTTCTCGTCATCATTTTTCAATTAAAAATGCCCGAAGAATAATACTAGAAGCGAGACCAGATGGCGGTCTCTATCGGTATGATCCCAAGACGGAATTAGTTGAAACATTAATCGACAGTTCTTATTTTGGAAACGGTGTAGCCCTCTCGGATAAGGAAGATTTTGTATTAATGGTTGACCTCACTAAATATCGAGTTGTACGCCATTGGTTAAAGGGAGAAAAGAAAGGAACCACAGATTTATTCATTTCCAATTTACCTGGTTTGCCTAATGGTATTTCGAGAAGACAAGACGGTTCCTTTTGGTTAGGATTTACAACCAGAAGAAGTGATGCCTTAGACAAATTACAATCAAAACCGCGTTTAAAGCAATTTGTATTTGCACTCCCCATTTGGATGCAGCCAAAACAAGAAAAATTTGGTATGATTATGCATTTATCCGCAAATGGTGAAGTAATAAAAACTTATTACGACCCAACAGGGAAATATGTTTCGGAGGCAGCGAGTGTAGAAGAACATGACGGCTACCTCTATTTAGGTGGAGATGTAATTGACCACATTGCCAAATACAAACTTCCAGATTAATTAAGCAGCATTCTTTTCAGAAACACGTCTGGCTTTTTTCTTTTTGTAAGGGCGAATAATCAACCTTAAACCATTGTTATATTTAAAATAGTTCCACGTCCAATTGACAAAAACAACCACTCTATTTCTAAAACCAACTAATAGCATTAAATGAACAAACATCCACACGAACCATGCAAAAATTCCTTGAAATTTAAACCCTTTTGTTTCTACAACAGCCAAGTTTTTTCCAACCGTAGCCATTGAACCTTTATCGTTATAACTAAATGGTTTTATGGATTTGTTTCTTGCTAAACGGTTCAATGATTTTGCTAAATATGCTCCTTGCTGCATAGCTACCGAGGCCATCATGGGCAAACCATTTGGATAAGTTTCAGATTGAATCAAAGCAACATCTCCTAAAACATAAATGTTTTCATTTTTTGGCGATTGACAATATTCATTTACAATGATTCTATTTCCTCTACCTATTTGAGAAGCATCAATTCCTAGTGGTGGTTGGCCTTTAACTCCAGCCGCCCAAACAAGCGTATCTGAATAAAAGTTTTCACCATTTGTTTTAACAACACCGTCTATATAATCCTCTACAAAAGTACTGGTCCAAATATGAACACCTAACTTTTTTAAATACTCATGCGCCTTTTTAGAAGATTTATCTTCCATTGCGGACAACACCTTACCAGAAGCCTCAATCAAATGAATTTTCATTAAACGAAGGTCTAAATCTGGAAAATCTTTCGGCAATATCTTATTCTTCAATTCAGCCAATGCTCCTGCTAATTCAACACCTGTTGGTCCAGCACCCACAATAACAAAATTCATCAACTTTTCTCGTTCTACTAAATTTGTGGTGTTTAGTGCTTTTTCAAAATTCTCTAGCATTTTACTCCTCAAATCCAACGCCTCTGTTAAAGATTTCATTGGAATTGCATTCTCTTCTATAGATTGATTACCGAAAAAGTTATTTCCAGCACCAGTTGCAATCACCAACTTATCATATTTTAAATCACCAATATCGGTTTGCACTGTTTGTTCGGATGTATTAATCCTTTGTACAGATGCCATACGGTAAAACGTATTTTTCTTTTTTCGAAGTGTTTTACGAATTGGATATGCTATTGAATCTGGCTCTAAGCCTGCGGAGGCTACTTGATACAAAAGCGGTTGAAAAGTGTGATAGTTGTTTTTATCAATGAGAACAACTTGGTAATTGTTTGAATTGATTTGTCTGGCTAGTTTTAGTCCGGCAAATCCCGCGCCAATTACCACTACACGTGGTAAATCTATCGTTGGGATATTCATTGGAATAATTTTTTTCAAAGATACGAAAAAAGCACTATTAAATCCTAGTGATTTTCTTGTATGCATAAAAAGCTTTAAAGCAAATAAAGGAAGTAGTTTACGAGAACCACTTCCTTCATGCTACTTTTGCGATACTAATTCCATACGATATAATTGATTTCGCCTTTAACTCCATCTTTACCAGAGTAGCCATTCAACCCTCTTTTTCCAACACTACCGTTATTTCCTTTTCGTTTTCCACCATAACCCTTTAATCCTCCATAACCTCCTGCTCCATAGCCTCCAGGTTTTCCGGCCTCACCTCCGTTATTATTGATATTAATACGATATTTAAAAAATTGGGCCTCTTCCTCTAAAAATACATTTACATTTCCGCCGTTACCACCATTACCAGCATTTCCGCCACTTCCACCATTGCCTCCATTTCCGCCGTCACCACCTGCCCCATTATACACCCCAATTAACTCGCCGGTATTTGGGTCAACACTATATTGTCCATCACTCCCAGATTTACCATCACTTCCATTACCACCTTTGCCACCATCACCACCATTACCGCCGCACGCATTAATTGTTATTCGGCCATATTTTTCTAAATAACGAATTGAAGTTTCACCGTTATCTGGGCTGATTTCAACTTTAACCAATTTCTTATTCTCAAATTCACAATCAATTAACGAAACAAAAACATCAATATCTGATCCATTTTCACCTGTTCTCCCGTGCCCACCGAAGGTCCCTATTAAACCATCTCTTCCATTAGCTCCATTTATTTCAGGTTCTTTATAACGCCAATCTGCAGGCTGCGTAAAATGGCTTCTAGTAGTTGAAACTCTTGGTGTCACTCCATGACTACCTGATGACCCCTTTTCGCCATTCATATCAAACGTATAGTCACCATTAAAATTTACAGGCATTGACAATTCGCAAGAAATTTGCGGGTATTCTATTAACTGGGCTTTAACTAATACATAAGGGTGATTAACCAACTCATAATCCGCTCTCAGGTCAAGCTGATTATTCTCATATGCTTTTATATTCTTCTTTTCTGATTCAACCAACACTTCATTACCTATACTCAAATATAATTTCCGAACATTAGGTACGTTCTTTTTTGCACCAGTTACTGTTACATTAAAATCATTAAATCCAAAACGGTTATTAAGGTTTGAATAAAATACAGCCCCATTCAATAATTCAACTTTTAAAACCACTGTAAAATCTTCACCTGGCCGAATTGCGCCTTGCTCAGTTTGCAACTCAACCGTTTTAATTTTTTTAATTCGTTTTGAATCTAACCTTGATAATGAAAAGAATGATACACTAAGAATTGATGCAAATAGTATGAATTTTAACATAATTATCTTTTTTCAATTCTTAATTCCAATTGTAATAATATACGTTTCCTGCCTGCCCAGAATATCCGTAGTCTCCTCTATTTCCAGATCTGCCAGATCTTCCATCAGAACCATTTCCTTTACCACCAGTTCCTTTTTTACCACCTGATCCATATTTTCCGCCAGTGCCACCTGAACCACCAGATCCACCGCCATTATATACCGAAATTCTACTTTTAAAAAACCAGGCGTCATCTGTAAAATAAAAGCTTACATCACCACCATTGCCGCCATGACCTCCACGGCCACCATCTCCGCCATAACCACCGTTACCGCCATTGCCGCCATAACCTTCATAGCTCTCTTTTTCGCAACTACGATCGTTATCGGTACTTCGAATTTTAAATGCTCCTTTTCCACCATCTCCACCTTCGCCACCGCAACCACCGTTGCCACCATCACCACCACTTCCACCTTCAGCATAAATGCTAATTGCTCCTGTTTTGGATAAGTAACGTGTTTTACAAGAACCGTTTGCATAACAGCTTTGAATTTTCACCAATTGTGTATTATCACGTTCAAAATCTACCAACGAAACATATACATTAACATCAGACCCATTATTTCCATCACGCCCATCAAAACCATGATCACCATACTCTCCATAACCACCATCTTCTCCATTGTGCTGAGAATAGTCGTTACGGCCATCATTTCCTGCTCTACCATTTTGACCATTAACACCAGTACTTCCAGAGTTTGCACTATGGCTTACTCTATAAGTTCCATTAAAATGAATTGGAATTGTAAACGTGTGTCGAATTTCTGGGCGTTCAATCATCTGAACGTTAATTCGGATATAAGGATCATTAATAGCATTATAATAAGTAGCAACTGTTAGTTTTCGCTTGCTTCGCCATTGTCGCTGCCCAGACCCTTCAATAGATATATTAAAGTCTTTAAATCCAAATCTTGCATTTTTGTTTGAATAAAGTTGTTGACCATCTGCTAAATCAAATGCGAGATAGGTTGGAATATTCATTCCAGCAAAAACTGAATTTTTCTCTGCAAAAACTTGGCATGACTTAATTAATTCCAGTTGCTTTTTCTTACGCATGGAAAGCGAATTAAATGAAAGTCCAATAAGAAGTGAAAGGAGTAATGTTTTAACCATATTACGAGTATTTGGATTTTCACCAAAACCTCCAAATTTTATGCCAAAACAACATCTAAAACTTTTAGTTGTTAACTAAAACGGTTTAGGAAAACATCCGGATCTCACCAGTTTTGATTAATCTATTCCGCAAAACATCATAAAAGAGGATAAAAAGCATCCTCTAGATGTTCAATTTCAACCATTTTTTCGTTGAGAATAATGGAAACAATATCGAACTGTGTTTCTCCATCAAAATTATTAAAATCTATATAGGCATTTGCTACTTTGAGAATAGCTTTTTGCTTTTTTTTAGTTACCGTAATTTCAGGTCCAGCCATATAATGACTTTGTCTAGTTTTTACCTCTACTACTCTCAAACGATCCTCTTTTTGCGCAATAATGTCAACCTCTCCCCGCTTGAAGCGATAATTTCTTTCTAAAATTTGAAATCCTTTTTCCTTTAAGTAGTTAACAGCAATAATTTCTCCTTTAATTCCTAACTCAATATGCTTTGCCATATATATAAGTTCAATTAACACACTTTAAACCAAACTTGTAAAGGATGTTTCACGTATTGTTAAATACCACACCTAATTTGGCTAAACTGTAATAATAAATTATTGGGGTTGAAGTATAAGGGTTGTTTAGCTAAATTTACGGCTTTATTTTAAAATTCCAAAACTTAAATTAACATGCGTCTCTCAATCTTTAAGAAAGATATTCAGTTATCCATTTTTAACAAAAACGGTTACCATATTTAATATGAAGTCTGCCCTTAAAAACATAATTGGTAACAAACGAATCATTATTGGGATTTTTCTCGTTTTTGTGGCTATTTCTACCATTCAAGCCATAACATCTGAAGGTAGCACAAACCATTATAATGGCGTTCCGCATACTCAATATAACAACTACGTTATTTTTAAAGAATCATTCCACCATTTAAAGAACAATCAAGATCTCTACATCTACCATCCAAAAGATCATTTTGATTTGTACAAATACACCCCAACTTTTGCGGCATTTTTTGGCATCTTCTCAATTTTTCCAGATTGGGTAGGATTAAGTTTATGGGGGGCATTTAATGTTTTGGTGCTTTTATTTGCTATCTACTATTTGCCCAAATTAACCTTATATGAAAAAGGTTTAATAATGGTCTTTATAGCATTTGAATTAATTACATCTATACAAAACCAGCAATCTAACGCATTAATAGTTGGGTTACTAATATTAGCTTTTGGTTTATTAGAAAAGAAAAAGTTATGGTTAGCTGCCATGTGCATTGTTTTTTCAGTTTTTATTAAACCGTTTGGAATAGTTGGTTTGGCGCTCTTTCTTTTTTATCCGAAAAAGTGGAAAGCCGCGCTTTACGTCTTGTTTTGGACCTTTATTTTTCTGATTGCTCCTTTGCTTTGGATTGACTTTGAACAATACTCGGCGCTTGCAGATAGCTACCTAAGAATGCTGGCAGCAGATCATTCAAACTCATATGGTTATTCGGTTATGGGAATAATAAACTCATGGTTCTCTGTTGATATTAATAAAAACCTAATTGTAGGCCTTGGTGTGCTTCTATTTTTATTACCACTTTACAGAATCTCACAATATAAATCACTTCAATTTAGACTTTTAGGACTAACCTCCATTTTAATTTGGATTGTTATTTTCAATCATAAGGCAGAATCACCAACTTTCATAATCGCCATGGCAGGTGCTTCTATCTGGTTTATTTTAAGTCAAAAAAATAGCATCAACATTGCTCTTTTTATACTGGCGATTATACTAACCTCTCTTTCTCCAACAGATCTTTTTCCAGCAACTATTAGAGAAGAATTTGTTAAGCCATATGCCTTAAAAGCCTTGCCTTGCATGTTAATTTGGTTTAAAATTATTTACGACATGATCGTCTTTAACGAAAATTCGCAAGAGAAAAATAAATTGAGTAAAAACATTGAACAACCGCTAAATACCAACTAATTAAAAACCAAACAATCACAGAAAGAACAAAAATTTACGATTATATTAAATCATGATTTCCCTCATAATGCATTAATTACAATTTTGTAAATTTGGTGACCAATCTGGAGATTTTAGTTATAAACGATACATGAAAGCATATTTGTCAACCATATTATTTTGTTTAGTGCTTTTTCCAAGTACTGTTGGATTAAGCCAAAACTACTCGTTCAAGAAAAAATTTGGGACACAAAAAAATGCCGCTTATTTTTATTGGGGATATAATCGATCAATGTATTCTAAAAGTGATGTTAACTTTTATGGTCCTGATTATAATTTTACCGTAAAAAAACTAAGTGCTTCAGACAGGCCATCTAGAGAATTTGCAACTTATGTAAATTTATCTACCATCTCTGTTCCACAGTTCAACATTCGTGTAGGTTGGTATTATAAGTTCAGGTGGGATATCTCTATCGGATATGACCACATGAAGTATGTAATGGATAGAAACCAAAACGTATACATTAACGGAGATGCAGGCGTAACAACTACGAGCGAATTAAGCGGTGAATATACAGATGCCTCTGGTTTAATTCCTGTTAGGCACGAAGATTTGCACTATGAAAATACAAATGGATTAAATTATATTTCATTTCAATTGAGTAATACTTCTCCAATTTACAAAGCTAAAAATCGAAAATTTGCAATTCAACGCCGTGCAGGAATGGGACTTGGACCTGTAGTTACACAGACTGATTTCACATGGGACGGTTTAGAGTATCATACTGATTTCGGTTTATCAGGATACGGTATTTCGGCACATGCTGGCGTGCGTTTTGATTTTTTCAATCGTTTCTTTTTAATGTCTAATTGGTCTGGTGGTTTTATTCATTTACCTAAAAACAGAACCGCACCAAACGACGAATTGTTTGCAAAACAAAAGTTTGTTTACGGTCAATGGGAACTACTTGGAGGCGTACTCTTTTATTTGAAAACAAAAAACGGTTGCAACACTTGCCCGGACTGGCATTAGGATTTCAATGTTCAATGTTCAATGTTCAATGTTCAATGTTCAATGTTCAATGTTCAATGTTCAATGTTCAATGTTCAATG
>CAKZPK010000349.1 GCA_937139035.1 uncultured Crocinitomix sp.
GCCTATCATATGGAATGGATAGAGAAAGAACCATTTGTAAGATGGAAAATGACTTTTGAAAAAACCAACAGAGAGTTTCTTTCTGACCAAGAACTGAAGTTATTAGAAGATAAAGTATTTGTATCAGAACGACTAGACCGCGTTCGTGATCTATTTGTGTTCAGCTGCTATACAGGTATTAGTTATGTAGACATTATGAACCTAACAATAGATCATATGGTCTTGGGTATCGATGGTGGTAATTGGATAATGACTAAACGACAAAAAACAAATTCCTCTATAAAGGTACCGCTTCTACCCCACGCCTTAGAAATCGTTAATAAGTATAAGGACCATCCCATGACAGCCGTTACAGAGTCGTTATTACCGAAAATGAGTAATGAAAAACTAAACAGTTATCTTAAAGAAGTCGCCAATTTTGTTGGTATACATAAAAACTTAACCTTTCATATGGCTAGACATACGTTTGCTACTACGGTAACCTTGTCTAATGGTGTACCCATAGAAACGGTATCAAAATTATTAGGGCACTCTAAAATTTCTACCACACAAATTTATGCACGTGTCTTAGAACATAAAGTGAGTAATGACATGAATACTTTAAAGGAGGTATTAAATAATAATCAAGAGCAAAACGCGTTAAAGAGAATGAGATAACAGTTTGAAATGTAATATTTTACGCTTTTTTGTTGTTTCATTTAAAGATTTATAACTTTTTACCACAAATCAATCTTCAAGTTATGCGTGAAATCACAGGAATTATGCAGCCATTTCATAAGGCAATGGCCCATATCCAAAAAACAGACTTAAAAAATATTGTAAACCTAAACAAAGGAATTTCAATATCTAAAGAGTGTTTGTACAATCTTAGACTTAAAATTAGAGAAATGAATAATTTCCCTGACACCAAGTCTGAAATAAACTTTTTTAAAACTGAGAAACCATTCGTATTAGGATATTTAAAGTATTTCGTAAATCTTCATGCCTACATGATGGAAAAACCAACTGCCGATATCACCAAACAAACTAAGTTTATACATAAACGATTAGAAAAATTGGAAGATTGCAAAAAGAAGCAATTAAATTTCTGGAATTATTATAAGCACAATGAAGTTAGTCTAGATCACATTTATTTTATTCGTGGTAATAATAATTTAGATATAGTAAATGGTAGCTCTAGGCATTTCTCAGATCCTGAATTCTCAACGAGTCATGACAACTTGGTTGGAAAATTTATTGCTCATGACTTATTGGTTAATTTTTATAATGAAGAATTACTCTTGTTAAAAAAAATAGAATCCGGCAGTTACACTGAAGAAACAAACCCCGCTATTCTAAACAACCTGTCTTGGACAGCCACTAAAACCGATCTTATTGAAATTATTTATGCACTGCAAGCTTCTGGAGCTATTAGAAATGGGCAAGCAGAAATTAGCAAAATGGCAAATGTATGCAGTACCCTTTTTGATATGGATTTAGGCAATGTATATAAAACTTACTCCGAAATTAAAAATAGGGAAATAGACAGAACAAAATTCATAGATAAGTTAAAAATCAGCTTAGAAACCAGAATGAACTATGAAGACAGCAAATAACTACAAGCCTTATAACCAATAAAATACACCTTTTAAAATGTTAAATTTTTTCGGTAGTACCTAATAACTACCGAAGAAATCATAATAATTCACACCAACTTTGTAAAACGAAAGTCAAATCAAGGTAATTATCAAATTGCCCTAGCCCCTACTTTTGTAGGGGCTTTTTAACAACCTTAAAAACCGTTTTACAATGGCAGCAACAATCATTACAACTGAAGATCTTTACGATTTTAAATTAGAGTTATTCGGAGAACTTAAAAAGTTACTTCAAGAAAAAAAAACTGTAGCAATCAAAAAATACCTCAAATCTGCTGAGGTTATGGAAATGCTAAAAATAAGCCCCGGCACACTGCAAAATTTACGCATCAACAGAACCTTACCCTTTACTAAAATTGGCGGTATCATCTTATACGATTACAGTGAAATATTAAGAATTCTACAAGAGAATAAAGTCAATAGTTAATTCTCAAATGGAACAAACTAATTACATCAAACACCTCAACAATGCTTTTCTAAAAATAGAGCAAGACAATAGGCTAAACCCCTCTCATGTCAGCCTTTATATGGCGCTATTTAAATTATGGAACAGCAACCGATTTGTTGAGGTGTTTTATATTCATCGTGATGAGGTAATGCAGTTTTCTAAAATAGGATCTAAAACGACTTATCACAGATGTATTAAGGAGTTAAGTAACTGGAATTACATTATTTATTTGCCCTCTCATAATCCATTTAAAGGGAGTCAAATTAAGTTGACCAATTTTGGGACTAGCTCTGGACAAGTTGTGTACCCACACAATACCAATATTGAGACAAGTACTGGACAAGCGCTGGTATCTAATATAAACATAAATAAACATATAATAAATAAAAACAAAGGGGCGCAACCTCAAAATGAAAATGAAGTAATTGATTTTTTTAAAAAAGAAAATAGTTCAAAAAATGAAGCGCAAATGTTCTTCAATCATTATGAAGGCATTGATTGGAAAATTTCTGGAAAATCAAAAATCACCAATTGGAAAGCAACTGCTCGAAAATGGATGTTAAAAGCTAGTGAATTAAAAACCAATAAACCACATAGCCATAATCAGGACAACCTAAAAGTTGCAAAAGATAAAAATTACAACGAACCGCTTTGAAAAAACTTTGAAACTTTTCATGAACTAGCTGTAAATCAAATGGAATTGCTGATAATATCGCCCTAGAATATGGCAGACAAGCTTTGTAAAAAACACAAGTTGGCTATCAGAAATAAAGAGCGAAGAATCGGAATTGCGATGCGTAGCATAACGCATGAAGATTTGAAAGCGAATGTTACGAAGTAATTTCCTAATTAGAGAATTGATTTTTTGTTTCGTTTTGCATCAAGGCAAAATGAAAAGAACATTGTAAGGATTACAAAATCTTAAGTGAAAAGAATAAAACACCAATATGAACCAATCACAACCTCACATAATATCCGAAGGAGCAACAGACTACCAAATCGGAACACTAAAATCCGACCACATACACTACAATTTCAATCAAATATTAATTTATCTCGAAGCAAAAGGAAAACTACTTTTTGGTAAAAACTTCAAGATCTATGAAGACGATATGCAAATTCTTTACAAATTGAGTGTTTACTTCATCAAAGATGAAGCAAGTTGTGAAAAATTCGGTATCGACCTTAACAAAGGAATTTTGTTATCAGGACCAGTAGGGTGTGGAAAAACTAGCTTAATGAAATTACTCCGGAATATAGTACCTCACTTCAAACCCTTTGAAGTAATCCCAACTCGTAATATCACATTCGGATTTAATAACATTGGTTTTAAGACAATTGAGGAGTTTGGTAATAACAAATTATTTTGTTTTGATGATCTTGGAGTAGAGCCAATTGGTCGGCATTTTGGAAAAGATTGCAATGTCATGGGAGAAGTATTATTATCTCGTTATGAGTTGTTATTAAAGAACAAAATACTAACCCATGCTACAACAAACCTCAACGCAGAAGAATTAGAAGAGCGTTATGGTAATAGGGTACGTTCCAGGATGAGACTGCTCTTTAATTTAATAGCTTTTGATAAATCAGTTGGAGATAAACGTGTTTAAAGTGTCATTGCTTGTGTCATAATGTCTTTATTAAATACTCAAATTTCTATACTACGGATTCCCGTAAGGTATAATCAAAGACATAATATATTTTTGAGTGCACTTAAATACAGTGTGTTGTTTAATTTAAATATAAAATATGAAAAAAATTATTTTAATATCGATCTTAATAGCGATACTATCTTCTTGTACAGGGGGTAAGAATGATACTATCCAAGTTGGCGAAAATACGTTCGTGCATCAAGAAAAAGTTTTCAGAATCATTGATAATGAAATTACTGAATTGGGTAATTTAGAGGTAGATACAATTACAAAGTCCACAGTATTAAACCCTAAGATAAAGAACTATGGTACTAAAGAATTAGATTATGTAAAAGTGGGAGCAAGCGCAAATCTTAAAGCTGTATATAGAGGGGATCTTTTATATTTCAAAATGGATCTAGAAGGCTTAAATGATTTGAGAAAAAGATATGATGGTGGTGGTATTTCAATAAATTTTTTAGATAAATTTGGTTTTCAAATTCACAGTACAACTATAAAAATGAATGAATTGATTAGAATTGTAGGAGATAATAATGAAACTATAAAGTTTCAATACAATGGAAAAACTCAAATGAGTTCAGAAGTATATAAAGCAATATCGGTTTATTCAATCTCATCTTTTCTTCGTTAAATAAAATATATAATATCAATAAAAAAAGTATTCATGAAAAAAGCAATACTAATTATCTGTTTAATCTTCTTTTACAATTCATCTGCTCAAGATGTTTCATGTGACGATTATATGGACTTCATTAAAACAAAAGGCTATTCTTCAACCTCACTGAGTAATTATACTTTAGACACTAGTTGGCTGTATAAAGTAACAAAATACACTTATGAGTATAACAATTACGTGATTGTTGAAATCAAAGAAAATGAATATAGTTATACAACTAAAAAATACATTTATTGTGGCATATCTAATACACATTGGAGTGGTTTCAGGTATGGTGGTTATGGAGATACTGAATCTTTTGGGAAACGGTTTTTAAAATATATAGCTCCTTATTAATGCAACTGCTATTAGCGATATGTTATCTTAGTTTTTAAAAGTTATAACTAAGGATTTCCCTTACTAATTTCAATATAACCCCTTAGTATATTGTTTTGGTAATTATGTAGTTTTAAAGAATTAAAAAACAAACAATAAATAGGTAACCGAATAGGACACTTTAAATCAGATGCTTTTTCATTGATTTTAGCATTCAAAAATTAATGAAGTATATTTTCGGATTTTTAAACCAAATATGTGAATACAAAAACCTACAAAAGAAACTACCATCCGCTCATTATCCTATTTTATGTATATGGAATGTTAGACCATGAGCAAATAGGACATATTCCTGTAAATACACGTAAAAACCGGAATAAATTTAAACACGAAGATTACGATTGTGAGGATTGGGTAAAACCTTTTTTAAAAAACTTTGAGGATATCAAACAAATATACATGAAGGAGCATCTGAGAAAAACTATGATAATACTCCTTACTGTTAGTAAAGGTTATAGTACCATTTTATCTTCCGTAACGAAAAACAAAATACTGCTTCAAAATAATTCAGAAGTTATTATTAACTCAATTAATAAATTGGTTATTGTCACTGGTATTAAAGTTGTACGTGCTTGCCAATTTTATGGTGTTTCTAAAGATTGGTTTTACAGAGAGAAAAGTCATCTTTTTCTTGTCCTTGAAAAACGATTACAATTTACTAATTCTAATGAAATTCAATTACAAATAATAGTGTTTTAAGTAGTTCGTATAAGAGAATATTATGATTGTGATCTAATGATGAAATTACCACGACTTTTTATCAAAAGTCTCGTAATGACATTAAATATCTATTACAGCTATGCTTGGGGAACAAAAAACGTTGCTTGTTTAAAGATTAAGACCCTTCGACAAGCTCAGGGTGACAACAATTACCCAGCCTTGTGATTATCACTCCTTTTTATCAAAGGTCTCATAATGACGTTTTAGACCCCTTGCAGCATCGTTTTAGAGAACAAAAAGGATTCAACTTCTATTTTAGGATGCAAATAGTATGCAAAACGATTATAAATTATTGTTTTCAAGTAGTTAACATAAGGTATGAATTTTTAATTCTTAAAAAGATTCACGCATACTCGGGGACTAAAGATTTGCTGAACGTGCAGAAGTTGTTCTAACCGTAATTAGAAAAACAGAACATGGGGAAAACTAACTTGAATATGGATAAGTTGAATCTAGTATTAAGTATGTTCGGACATGAATTAGCAGTTGTTAATTCTAAACAACTTAAAAAAAAAAATACACTTGAGTTATGAGGAGTGCTGCTATATACTATGGTGACATCTTAGCTGCACTATTAACCTAAACAAATGATTGGGATTATGCTTTTGGGTGTTCTAGTTATGAGTTAGATATTCTTTATTAATGAATTACCTTCTACAGCTATCATTCCTTCTATTGGCTTTAAAAAGGCTATATAAGCCTGAAGTTTAACTACTACTATTTTGAAAAAATATTTTATTTTTAATGAAAGAAACAGTAAAAAAACGTTAAATGCATTATTGAAATAAATGGAAAAGATAAAAATAATCTAAAATATTAGCCCACCTAAACTAGGTATTCATTCACTATGTAACTCCGATAATTAGGTTCATATTAATCATTTATAATGCATTATATGTTTTAATATAGGACCAGTAAAAAAGATTTCAAAAAGTAACCACGCAAATAAAAAAGTAATGTTTCCAGTGGAGATGTAAACCTTATTTACATATGACTATACAAAAATATTGCTTCATTAGAGGATACCTCTACCGAACAACTTAAATGAAATCAATTCTAATAAAAATTTAGGTGTTGACACAAAATTCCTGTAAAATAGACGTTTTGGTTCTTTAACAAGTCTTGGTAACCATTCTAAACCCAACTTAATCCAAAATGGATGTGATCGTTTTACTGTTCCTGCATAAAAGTCAAATACAGCACCTATTGAAGTAATTACTTTTGCATTTACTTTATCCTTGTGAGCATACACCCATTTTTCTTGTTTTGGAGCAGTCATGCCCACAAAAAGAACCTCTGGGTTGAACCTATTTACAGCGGAAATCATAGCAGAAGTTTCTTTTTCTGAAAACTCAGCCTTGTAAGGAGGCGAATAACTCGCTACTTTAATATTTGGAAACTCCTTTTGTATTCTTTTTTCAATTAAGTTTAAGGTGTTTTGTGATGCACCCAAATAAAATACTTTTTTACCATTTTTGTTGGCTTGTTCTAATAAATACTGATGTATGTCTGCACCTGCAATTTTGGATATTTTTTTTCCTGTTAGTATTTTAGCTGCTAATACAATTCCCGAACCATCGGGTAATAATACATCGCTGTCTAATAGAGCTTTTGTAAATACATTGTCTTTCTTTGCTTCACAATAAGAATGTGGATTGATTGTATTGATTACCTTCTTTGTTATAAATAATTCTAAAGTTTCCAAATCTTCAGAAAATACCTTTGCTAAAACTTCTCTTAATTCCATTATTTATTGTTGCTTTTTTGTATTAAAGTTAGAATATCTAACATTTTTCGTTCAAAAAACTCTAAAGTATATTCTCTATTATATTTTTCCTTAGCCGCTTGCCCCATCTTAATTCTAAGAGCTGGATTAAGAATTAATTGCTCTAATTTAGCTGCTAAACCAACTACATCTTGTCTTTTAACTAAAAACCCATTTTTCCCATTTTCAACAATCTCTGGAATCGCACCTTCAATGGCAGCAACCATAGGCAATCCAAATTGTGAAGCTTCTAACAATACCAATGGAAAACAGTCGCTGAATGTAGGATGCACAAAAATATCCGACTCTTTAAATATCGTGACTTTTTCTTGGTTATATTTTTTACCTAAATAGAAAACTTTTTTTTCTAATTTTAACTCAGACACCTTAGTATTAAAATCCAATGAGGAAACGTCTCCTTCTCCACCAACAAAATTACATGTAAATAGTATTCCTTTTTCTTGAAGTATCTTTAAGGCGTCCAAAAGAATAAATACTCCTTTGGACTCAATTAAATTGGACAGAAAAAGCAAGCTTGGTATCTCATTTTTTGTATCTTTAAAAGAACTCTCATTGCATATTAAAGGAATTCCATTTGCACAAAAATACACGTTTTGTTCGCTTACATATTTCTGCACATCGTAATACAAATATTTCGATAATAAAATCACCTTGGTGTTTTTAAACACTCGTTTGTACAATAAATTATCAACAAATTTATCTTGCGCTACAACAACCCCTTTGTTATGAAAATGGAGTACTAACTTCACTCCAAATAACTTAACCAACAACGCTATCAAAGAATCCTTATAAAACCCAATACCTTTGGCCGTTATTGCCAAGTAAACAATATCAGGCTTAAAAAAAAGTAAGCTCTTTAGTGTTTTAAATACAATGTGTACATAGGCCCTTATTTTACCTAAAGGGTTTTTACCAATTTCATCAATTGTTTTTGAAGTACCCAAATTGATATAATTTGTTTCAACAACCTGATTAATTAATTTACTATCTTTTATATATTTACCTACCATAGATGAACCATGTACAGGTGGCGGAAGATGTAAAATGAATAATACTCGTTTAACTTGTATCATTTATGTTTTTTATAGAAGTATTGCAAATCCTCAACAAACTTCGCGGTAATAATTTTTTGACCCGATGGGTTCAAATGAATTTTATCGTAAAAAAGCTCTGATTTAGAACTATATGGATCATTATAATCCAAAAAAATAACATTTGGATTCTTTATCTCTAAACTCTTAAAATATGAAATTTCATAATTAAACTTTACAGACTCTGCATTATTATAAATACCTAGTGTAGGAACATAGAACAATATCACTTCAATATTGTATTTCGAAAGTTTTAGAAGTGTTTCTTCAAATTTTCTCCTATTCGCTTTTGTTGAAACTATTTTTCTGAATTGGTCCTTTTTTATATGCTCTTTTAAACTTATTGTATCAACAACACCAAACTTTAAGTTATCCCATTTTTTTAAATAACCTCTAAAAGAACCACTAACTAGAGCTTCATTATATCGAGATGACTTTATTAAAAAATGCTGCCAAAAATCTTCAAAAGGCGCATTTTTATGAATATAATCACTAATAATTTCTTCATTCATGAATGGATAAAATTGCTTATATGAATTTTCACTTAAGCCTTCACCTGTAAACATCCAGGCATCTACGCCATAAACCACTAATTTTAATTTTTGATTACTCTTAACTAATTGATCAATCATTAAATCTCTTTCAGCAACATTTACACCCTCCCTAGTATATTTAGAAATTTCAATTTTTAAACCTTCTTCAAGTTTTATTTTATCCAACCCCAGCATTAAATGTGAATGCCCTACTAGCGCCATTTCACTATTGTCATATAGGCCGTAATAATTATGCAATCCTTTTAATAAAAAATAATTAGTAAAATTATCTATACTAAATAATATAAAAACGAACAACAGTCCTTTCCAAAAATAATTTTTTATAACATTATTGTATTTAGTATTCATATATTTAAAATTGAAAATAAATAAATGCATTAGATGACATCCCAAACAATCCAATTGCAACTATTAAAAAAGCATACGATATAGATTGAATATACCAAGGTATTTCTGTTTTTGAAAAATAAAGCGATAATTTATTATTAAACTGTAAAACCTGTACAATACCTAGGAACAAAATTAACAAAATTGACAGCAATGTAGTTACTGATGACATTCCTACCCATAATGTTCCTGAATAATTAACTATTTTTTGAATAATTAAAAAGGCGTCTGACACAGAGTTTGCTCTGAAAAATATCCAAGCAAAACAAACGAGCATGAATATAATTATGATTTTAAAAAATTTATAATACCTATTTTTAATTATATAATCACAACCAATTCTTTCTAATATTTTTTTCCCTACAAATTCAAGTAAATAATAAAAAGCATGCAGGCCACCCCAGATAACAAAAGTCCAGTTGGCTCCGTGCCATAAACCACTTACAAGAAAAACAACAAAAATATTAAAAATCCAACGGCTTATTGAAACACGATTACCACCTAGAGGAATATAAACATAATCACTAAACCAAGATGATAAGGAAATGTGCCATCGTTTCCAAAAATCTGCAATTGAATTTGCTAAATATGGTAAATTAAAGTTTTGCATTAAATTAAACCCCATCATTCGTGCACTCCCAATAGCCATATCAGAATACCCACTAAAATCACAATAAATTTGAATTGTAAAAAACAATGTTGCCAGCATTAGTGTTGGACTAGAATGCATCTCTGGATTATTAAAAACCGAATCTGAGTATAGTGCAAGACGATCTGCAATAACTATTTTTTTAAATAAGCCCCAAATAAACAATTTCCCCCCCTCTACAAACCGCTTGATATCAAACTCATGTTCTTCATGAAATTGCTGTAATAAATTAGTGGAGCGCTCAATAGGCCCAGCAACCAATTGAGGGAAAAAAGCAACATAGGTTGTAAATCGAATTAAACTAGTTTCTACTTCAACGCGTTTTCTATAAATATCTATGGAATAACTTAATGCTTGAAAGGTAAAAAACGATATCCCTACCGGCAAAATAACATCAAAGCTATTTATGTTGGGTTTCAAGCCAAAAAAATGTACTGAATTTACAAATGAACCAATAAAGAAATTTGCATATTTAAAATAAACTAAAGGCATAAAAGAAAGCACCAACGCTATTGAAAGCCATTTTTTTCTATTCATATTTGATGAAGCATTATCTATTTTATTACCACATATAAAATTTAAAACACTCACCCCAAACATTAAAATCGAAAACTTCCAACTCCATACTGAATAAAAAATATATGACGCCATAAAAAGTAAATATATACGCCACTTTTTATCAAGCAAAAAATAGAGAGTTAAAACAGTTATGAAAAAGAAAACATATTGCCAAGAGTTAAAAAGCATAATTTAGATATAAGTTAATTAGCTGAATTTAGCTATAATTTTACCACTAAGACCTGCAGGTAAAAGGAGAATAAATATATACAAGTATAATTTTAATTTTAATGGTCGATATCTAATTGAATAAAGTATAGATTTTATTGCTTGAGTTCTCAACCCCAAATCCAAATATTGCCTAGAAATAATTTTTAACCATTCCGCAAAATATTGTCGTTCATATTTATTTCTTAAATTTAATAGCTGTTTAAAATTATTGGTTACAATTTCATCATTTATTTGAATTGATTTAAACCTTCTTTTTCTATCTACAACCAGGTTTGGCATATTGTAAATTGCTAATGGAGTTTTACTGTATGCTATGTGATATTGTTTAGCAAGCGCTGCCCAGGTTAATAGATCTTCCCCAGAACTTATACACGAAGGAAAACCTTTAATAGCCAATAATGCTGTTCTTTTAACAACTATTGCTGAAGACCATAAAGGAGGATGTGAGCATGATGCTACTTCAAAATAATTAGTCAATTTACCCGTTGTTTCTTTAAAAGGAATTTTATTTAAAACAATTGATTTATTATTTCCTAAATAATCCTGTAATATATAAGCAGTTGCAAAAACATTACAATCGGGATAGGATTTCGCGAGACTCTTAATCTCTTTTATATATTCCGGGTTCCATACATCATCGGCGTCTAAAAATGCAATCCATTCGTTCTTTGCAGTTTCAATTCCTTTATTACGTGCGGCTGATACCCCAGCATTTTTTTGATGAATTAAAACGATAAGTGGATGATTCATTTTTTCCACTATTTCTTCTGATCCATCTGTAGAACCATCGTTTACAATAACAATTTCATTGGGTAAGCAAGATTGATCCAAAACTGTTTTAATAGTATTTAAAATACTTTTACTCTTATTATAGAGTGGAATAACAACTGAAATTTTCATTAATTCTTTTTGATTTTATTTAATGTCAAGGCCATTCCGAAAAAAACAAAAGGATAGCTTAGCGTAATTAATGAATAATTAATTACATTATCGGTAAACGCACAAGCCATAATACCGCAAATTGAGGTGCCCGAAATAAAAGCTGCATTTCTGGCACTAAGGCTATTTTTCTTATTGTTATAAATTCGAAAGGAATGCATTACAAAACTTATAATAACAAACAAATATAAAACTAAACCTATCAAACCTGTGTCACAAAGAATTTGTACATAATCGTTATGAACGATCTTCATTAATTCGAAAGGATGATTTCCTGAATAAAAAATCGCTTGTACTTGACCTAAACCCGCACCAGCTAACTCATTACCCACATAAAACTTATCTAAACTCCACTCCCACATAGCAAAACGTCCCGTACTATCAATACTATCTATTGTAACATTACTTAAGCTATTTATTACATCTTCTGCACTACTAAATACATCTCTAAACATTTTATTTCGTACAGCAGGTACAAATAAAACAGAAGCCACAAAAGCCATAATAACCAATATGTATATCGGTAGTGCTTTAATTTTATATTTAAAAAAAGATGCCGCTAATAAAAATATTCCAATACCAACCAAACCTGTTCTTATTGATGCTAACATAGGTATTAGGACTATAATTGGAATAATAAGTAAGAATTTTTTATTATTCGTGATTTTAAATAATATAAAAGCAACCGCTATTGCGAAAGGATTCGCATCTATAATAGCTGGACCCCACCAAACTACTGGTCCAAATAGAGGTTCTATAATTGAACCTATTGGTAGAAATTTAGGTAAAAACAATGTTAAATTAGCAATCAAAAAAGAGGTGAAAGTAACTTTTAAAGCCTTTAAAAAAAATACCTCATCAATTTTAATTTTTGAAACTACCAATACCACTAAAAAGGGAAATAAATATTTTAAAAATACACGAAGTCCAAATTGTTTTTCAGGGGAAAAAAACAACGATATTAGCAACCATACAAGATAAATTGCATAAAGCCTGAACAACGGGCTTCCAGAAAATGACGTACCGTATTTTATTATTAATCGAATTAAAAAAGCAATCCATAATAATAATAAAATTGCAGAAAAACCACCCGCTTGTACGATACCTGAAGCCAATAAAAGCAACATTAAACGTTGCCTTGAATTCACCCTAAATTTTACGCGTTTACTCAAAGCACTCGATACTAAATACGCTTTTCCCAAATAAGCATATTTAAAACCCAGTACACCAATAACCAATAATGCTAATAAACTTAGTATAGTTGCCATTTATAGTTTTGCGTAAAGAGATTGAATTTTTTTTTCATAGTTAGGCAATCCAAATTGTTGTGTATATTTTATTGCGTTGGCACTAAAATATTTCAACTCTTTTTTATTAAATAATAAACGGCTCATTTTTTCGTATAAATCTGCTTCATTTTCGTTTTCAAATAGTAGGCCGGTATGTTGGTCCTTAACAACCTCTTGCAAACCGAAAACTTTAGATGCTATTACGGGTATTCCCATGGCCCCTGCTTCTGCAGCCGTTAAGCCAAAACCCTCATAGCGAGAAGGTACTACCACCACATCCATCAGTGCCATTTGCTGCATGGCTGTTTCCCAATTCGTTTCTCCAAAAAAAGTTACTTGCTTTAACAAGTTCATTTCTGTCACCATCTCTTTTAGTTTGGTTTCATCTGGACCTCCACCAACAATATTCAAATGTACATTACTATTTTCCTTTACCAACTTATTAAATGCGCGTAACAATACATCAATACCCTTTTCGTGTCTTAAACGTGCTACAACACCAAATACTAAAGCGTCATCAGGAATGTCTTGTTTCTCTTTTTCTAATGCAACATTCACTAATTTATTAATATTTTGTATTTTTTTTATATCAATAGTATTATAAATCGTAAAGTGTTTCGGTTGCTCTTTTAAAGATAAACCCTCATCATATAATGAGGCTGAACGAAACCAACTTTCTTCTGATTTTAAAGATATTACGGTAAAATGTGAACTCAAAAAAGCACTAAAACGCAATAACAACTTGGATAACACCCCATGAGATGTAGTGTAAGGTTGATGTACTGTAGCAATAACATTTTTCACACCCGCTAATCTTGCTGCAATAATAGGCAGCATACCAGGAGCCATATATTGTACATGAATTAATGCAGGGTTATTTTTTTTAAAAACATTTTTTAAAACTGTAATGAGTTTAAAAGATGAAATGGTTCTATTTAGTTTCAATAAAACAATCTCACAATTGTTTTTATTAAACTCTGTTACAACGGTATCATCAAATTCAAAATAACAAATAACCTGAACCTTGTGACCTACATTATTAAGAACCTTAACAAGCTGCAAAGTCTGTTGTTCTGTGCCGCCTTTTAACAGACAAGGAATTGCAATTAATACTTTCAAATCAGTTTTTTTTAAGTTGAATCATCTTAGATTTAATTTTTGCTGTTACTTTACTGGACTCCAAATTTACTTGATATAAGTTTTGAATATTATTAGTCCAACCCGTTTTGTAGTTTTCTTCCCCACGAAGATGATCGAAAATTTCCAGCTTGTTATTAATCGCTTCTTCTACCAATTTAAACAAATGAATTTTTCCAGGTGAAAATTTTTGCCACTTTTCATCAACTGTGGGCATATAATAAAAAAAAGTCTTGTTAAACTGAAATCCTAAATGCCAGCTTATAGTTTCAGTGCCCACTTTTAATTCCGAAAAATGAACGATCCCGTTTTTCAAACCTGCTTCAATGATGTTTTTATGAAAAAGAGGGGCTTTGTAAGCATTTGGCCATCTTTTAATATGAGAGCTTAAAAAAACATCCAAGGTACCCGTTGACAGCTGCTTACCTTGATAGTTTATTAAATGGAGGTTTTCTATTTCACTTAATCTGCGGATTTGTCTTCTTATATCCCCGCGAAGTTTTGATTTTAATGAATTAAGAAAATCATCGCTAGTTTGAAATTTTTGTATTTCAGCATATGGAGCAATATCTTTTTCTAGGCTTATACTTGAGTTTTTAACCTTAATCAGAATTCCATTGATATGAATAAGATCAAACACATACTTCTCCTGCAAGTTTTCGAGTAATTCATTAAAAAACAAATTTGCAGTTTTCTCTAATGATTCTGTACTTAATATTAAGGGATCATGATAATCGAAATCAGAATATCCAACAGGGACAATCAAATTCTGAAATGCATTTTTCCAATTTTGTTTCCAAAGTACTAATGGTAAAAAAATAGTAGTACCACCCATTTTTGCGATACAAAATAATGGTTTTAAATCGCGAATTGGGCGATAGGTTTTAATCCATGCCATGCATAAATCTGGATGAAAAAAGACATGACTATTCAAAGCTGTTTCAACCCAATTTAACCACTGTTTCTGAAATTCTTCCGAATAAATGGTATCCCAATCCGTAATCCATTCAAACTCAAAATTATTAGAACTATTCATCTTCTTTTTCAATTATTTCAAATGGTTTGCTAAAAGGATACTTCATGGATTTTGGTAATACCCCACTCCAAGGTATACCATCCGGAGATAGTGGATTTAAATACATATCCATTAATTTTTGCTTTTGTTTTAGTTCTTTTGAGATATCAATTTTATACTTATTTTTATAATGCAATTTTAATATCTGCCATGGTTTTAAATGATACCAAGTCCAAACCCAATAGAACCATAAATCGGTTTTGAGAGTAGCACTCTTAACCACTTCTTTAATTAATTGGCTACAAGCTACATGATCATAAGGCCAATAATCTGACTCTGCAGTCGTAAATACAGCTTCTGGAGAAACCTCTTCTATAATTTCTTTAATTTGTGAAACAACTTTATTAAAATCAGCATCATTTTTCAAAGGTACCTTTCCATCGGAAAAATGAAGTTTAAATATATTTTTAACTGGAATACCCAATTGTTTCAATACATTATTGGTTAATGCTGCACGCTGCTTTTTTATCTCATCCTTGTCATTATGTGAATCTGAATTTTCTCCATCTGTTAAGAAACAAATAAATACATTCCCACCATATTTTAAAGTCTGTATTATTAATCCTCCTAACCCAATAATTTCATCATCAGGATGTGGAGCAAAAATAAGTATAGAATTATACTTTACATCTTTAGTCTTGATACAATTTATTGTAAAAAAATAAGTAACAAGGCCCAATAGATCTTTAATACGATTTTTCAAGATATAAATATTTAAATGTTTTAAAACTGGAACATAAGCAGTAGTTGAAATGAAGGGTAATAAACATATTCAATTAAATAAACTATTAAATGATTTTGCTAATTCCTTAGTTTGGTTAACCCTTGAAAAACAATCAACATTACTTTCTATCTTACTTGGATACAAACCATTCCTATAGGCATTAACCCATTCAAGTAATTTTAATTTTAGTTTGTCGACGTTATCTATACTATAGCCTAAATCATAATCTCTGATTAATTCGTCCAATTCTGAACTATCTCCGGGTACACACAAAATTGGCTTTTTAACTCCTGCATATTCAAAAGATTTAGTCGTTAAAATTCCTTTTCTGCCTTTATTAGTAAGCAATAATAATATTTGCGATTCATTTAACTTTTCATTAACTTGATTAAAAGGTATTGAATCATATACATTAACAAACGTCTTATTTACTACATTAGCTAACATACCATTCATTATATCTTTTTCTGTGCCATAGAAATCAACACTAATATCATTAACCCCAATTTTATTTTCGTCGATTAATTTGTCTACCGATTCCAATAATATTTCAGGGTTCCTGTACCACTTATTTAAAATACGACCAGCATATATAATTTTAAAAGTTGTAGTATCATCAAAAACAACATCTTGAGGGTAAAAAGCTTCATGGTCATACCCATTGTAAATTACATCGACTTTTTTATATAATTTTTGAGACAAGACTTTTGCATGATATTTTGAAACTGTAGTAATCAGGTCAGCTTGACGTGTGTTTATAAATCTCCTTACAACAAATCGTTGAACTTGTAAATATTCCCTAAAGGTTCTTTTCAAACCTTGTTCTTGTTCTTTTATATCTCTAAAGTCGACTACAAATTTTGTATTATACTTTTTAGAAAGCAACGAACCCAAGGTAATTTCCCAGTGATCAGGCGATGTAGCAAATATTAAATCAAAATGGTGATTATCACATAATTCAATTGCCTTTTCTTTTACTGCAAAATACACCCCTGGAGGGCTAGAATATTCAGAATAAAAAAAATCACGAGACTTAGTAAATATATTTCGTTCTTCTAAATAATTCAATTCATCTGCTTCTCCATATTCAATACGGGAAATTTGATTTTCGATATCATCTAAATTAATAGACATTTTGTTATTATACCTAGAATCATTTTTCGGAAAAGATCTGGTAATGACCCACGGATTCCATCCAAATTGTTTGAGATATTTTGCAAACATTGCAGGTCTAAGACCTCCAACCTCCGAATTAGGAGGGAATGATCCACAGATAATTAAAACATTTTTCATTTTCTTTTTTTTATTATTTTTGCTGGGTTACCAACTGCAATCGACCAGTCAGGAATATCTTTGACTACAACAGTTCCTGAACCTATTACACAACCTTCGCCCACATTAGCAATTGTAGTACAATTTGCACCAAACCAAACGTCTGGACCAATAATAAGTGTTGTTTTTTCTCCAGGCTGCTGTACTATAGGAATGTCCACTCTTTCGATGCCATGTCCTTTTTTTCCACTCGCAAATTGGCAACCTTGAGCTGTAATAACATTATCTAAAATATCAACTCTTCCAAAAACATTATTAACTCCTAACCAAACATTATTTCCAATTCTACTTTCTTTATAACTAATAATAGTACCGAAATTTACAACAACTCCTTTACCACATTTTTTTAATGTTAAGCGATAAAAGTAATTTCTTAGAATAATACCTGTTTTGAAAGGTATCAAACTTAACAGTTGGCTTACATATACATATTCTGTGATTTTTGTAAGTACTAATGCAATTAGTAAGATTGGTAATATAAATATGTGTCTAACAATCCTTTTTACTAGAATAATGATAATCATTTACTTAAAATTTTAGCTGGATTTCCGACAATTGTAGAACCCGATGGAAAACTCTTTGTAACGATTGAACCAGCGCCCACAATTACATTATCGCCAAGTTCAACATTAGGGAGAATTACTGAATTCGAACCAATCCAACAATTTTTCCCAATAATTATCGGCTTTTCTATCAACCAAACTTTATAATTAAGGGGATCATGATTCGCTGAAATAATCTTAACTCCCTGAGCAAAAATTGTATTGTCTCCAATTACAATTCCATTTCCTCCTTGCATATAACATCCTCCACTCAAAGCAAATGACTTCCATACATCTTTTCCAATAGTAATAGCACCTGTAACGCTACTAGTAAAATGTACCATCCATGGAACATCATTGTTAATATCCAAAACATTTTGATAAAATTTATTTATTATCCATAATCCTGGAGGGACAGGGTTTCTCCAGGATTTGCACATTAAACGAATTGGCCAAAGCCAAGGTCGTAGTTTGGCATTTTTACGAATAGGAGATTTTGATGGAATATTCATTTTTTAAAAAATTGAGGTATAAAGTGTTGTAATTTATCAGGGATTGGCATATAGTTTTTTCGATAAAGGATAAAAAAAACTAATGGAAAATATAACCCTGCTGCAATTATTAGTTGTAAAAATAAAGGAGCCGACGGAAAAAACTTATAAAGTAATCCTAATGCCAAACCAACTATAGAAATCAACATAATAGTCCCCATTTCTTTAAACGGAAGTGTTTTAAAAGGAGAAATATTAAATCCTTTTCCAATATAATACATATTGAATGGAACGGTCCAAATATATAAAGTTGCTATAGTTGCTATTGCTGCACCAATATATCCCCATAAATATATAAATAAGATGCTTAGTATTGCATTTACGGCTAAATCGAAAATACTTCTGTATAAGATTACCTTTGTTTGCCCTAAAGCCATTAACACCGAACCGTACATAACTGTACGTATTGGAAGAACAAACAAGTAAATTGTAAACGGCACGATGCTTTCGAGGTATTTTACACTGTATAATGTTACAATAAACGGTTTGGCAGCCATTAACAGAAATACCATTACAGGAAAAAGTATAGCGGAGGAACGAAGCGCTGCTTTTTTGAATAAAACCAGTGCATCATTTTTATTTCCGTTGTGACACATTTTACTCATATCTGCCAGTATTATTGTTGAAATGGAGCCTGTAATAACTGCAATTAATGGAATTTCAATAGCACCATTTACATAGTTTGCAAATTCAGCCGGAGTGCACATGGCCGAAACGATTATTTTGTCCATTTGTAACATTATTGTACCCATCATAGTCGCAATACCCAAGGGCGCAGAGTACTTCAGAATTTCCTTCATGGATTTACCATTTGGTTTATTGCTGTCTTTAGGTAAATTCTTAAAAATAAGTCTGACAGCCACCAAACCGAATAGTATGGGTAATCCAATCTGAATTAATAATGGTGCTTCAAATGAACGGGTATATAGAACAGCACTTATGGTTAATGCTACTAAAATAAGTTTTGTGAGTACATTATATATTGTAAGTGTGGTTATTTTTTCTTTAGAAACCAGCACTGCTCCTAAAACACTAACTGGCATAACGTATAATGGGTATCCAATCAACCATTTCAATGTAAATGCTAAATCAGGATTATTAAATCTTTTTGCTAATAAATCGGAGCCCCCAAATGTTAGAAACAAACAAAATATTATTGATAACCCGAACAGCAACAACATGTTGTCAATTGTCACTCCACGTTGTCTTTTCTCATTTCTGGGAAGGAAATAATACAGTGCACTGGGCAAACCAAGCATTAATAAAGGTGCTACAAAATTATAAGCCAGCAGGGTTTGTTTAATGGTGGCATAATCGGTTTTAGATAATACCCTTGCCAATACCATCCCCGAAACAATACTTGCAACAGTTGCAAGTGTTTGCCCCAATGAAAGTGCCAATACCTTTGAAGTACGAGAGGATTTAGACATTTTTATATTTTAGATAATTCACGTAGCATTTTAACACCTGCTTTACCATTGCCATAGTATGATAAATATTCTTTTTCTGAACTATTTATATTATTTAAAGTGTTAATTATTTTTTCTTGATTAGTCCCTACTAAATGATTCCAGCCACTTTTTACTGTTTCTACCCATTCTGTTTGTTCTCTTAAAGTTACACAAGGTTTTTTTGCAAAAAACGCTTCTTTCTGAAGGCCTCCAGAATCGGTAACTATAAATTTGCAATAAGCTTGTAAAGTAATCATTTCAAAATAACCAACCGGTTCTATAATATGAATATGAGGTTTAAGCGCTAACCCAAACTTCTGTAATTGCTTTCGAGTTCTGGGATGTGCGGGATAAATGGCGGGTATTTCGACAGCATTTAATGCGTTAACAATGTTTGTTAGTTTTTCAGGATCGTCAGTATTTTCTGCCCTGTGTATGGTTAATAAATAATATTCATCTTTTTTTAAGTAATTAATATTATTACTGTCTTTTATTTTTTCAAAAAGAGCTTTTTTATTATTTCCTAATTTTTGGGAATAATAAAGATATGCATCATACATAATGTCTCCAACGTTAAATATTCCTTTAGTAACACCCTCATTTTCTAAATTACTTATGGCAGTAGTTGTCGGGCAAAATAAAAAATCACTTAGATGATCTGTGCAAATACGGTTTTGTTCTTCTGGCATTTTTTTCCAGAAACTTCTTAATCCAGCCTCAACATGAGCTAACGGTATATGCAGTTTTGCTGCTGCCAAAGCCCCTGCTAAAGTTGAGTTAGTATCACCATAAACCAATACAAAATCCGGTTGCTCTTTTAGTAACAACTCCTCTATTTTAATCAACATTTCTCCAGTCATTTTCCCATGGGTACCAGAACCTATATTCAAATTATAATCAGGTTTCGGAATTTCCATTTCCTCAAAGAAGATGTCAGACATTCCATGATCGTAATGTTGTCCTGTATGAATCAATACTTCTTGAAATTTATCATTCCAATCTTGTGAACGAATCAATCTACTTAACACCGCAGCTTTAACAAACTGAGGACGTGCACCAACAATGGTTACTATTTTTTTCATCTTAAATTTATTTTTTCGTAATTCTTAAGTATAAAACAAACCCTATAACTTAAATGGTTATTACTAAGTCATTATTTAAATAATAATGTTGATTTGTTTCAGGACAGACAGCTATGCATTTTTCATTGAAAGACAATCTATTCCCCAGTTTACTCACCCAACCTATAATTTTTCCAGGACTCCCTACTACCAAAGCATAGTTAGGCACTTCTTTAGTTACTACTGTACCTGCACCAATTAGTGCATACTCACCAATAGTTACTCCACAAATTATCGTTGCATTGGCACCTATTGAACTACCTTTCTTAATTAGTGTTTTTTTAAATTCTTCCTTTCTAATAATAAAACTTCTTGGGTTTATTACATTTGTAAAAACCATAGATGGACCTAAAAAAACATCATCTTCTATTTCAACTCCTTCATAAATTGAAACATTATTTTGAACCTTAACTCCATTCCCTATAATTACTTTAGGACCTACCACACAATTTTGCCCAAAAGAACAGTTATTCCCAATTGTTGTTTGAGATAAAACATGACTAAAATGCCAAATTTTAGTATTACTTCCTATTTTTACGTTATCATCTATATAACTAGACTCATGAATAAAAAAATTAGCCATTGATTACTTTTTTACAAAATGGATGATAATCTCCTTTTAATCCAATAGGACGTAGGCTTCGAATTTCTGAAACGGTATTTATGGATCCATAGGCTTCGTCCAATCCAAATCCATTACCCTTCAAAATTTCTTCATAACTCCTTGTATGCAAATCTGCAAAGCCACCGCTAAATTCAATTTCATCGTCATCTACAGATATCGACCTATAAGTAGTTAATCCACTTAATCGCACATCTTCTGGTATATAATTATAATTTACAGATAAGAACCAACGTACATTTGCATTTTTTAACTTTAAATATCCAGCATTGGTATCGGGTGTTTTTAAATGCACAATATTTTCTTCTACACCTCCAAATATCCAACAAAGCATATCATAAAAATGCACTCCAATATTTGATGCAATTCCACCAGATTTTGCTTCATCACCTTTCCATGATACAAAATACCATTTACCCCTTGAGGTTAAATAAGTAAGATCAATGTCATAAACCCTATTCGGATTTTCTTTTAGCCCCTTTTCTACTCTCTTTTTTAAAGCAATAATAGAAGGGTGCAATCTTAATTGTAAAATATTATAAACTTTGTTGCCTGTCTCTTGTTCTATAAGTTTTAATTGGTCAACATTCCAGGGATTTAAGACTAATGGCTTCTCTGATATTGCATCTGCTCCATTTTTTAGAGCAAATCGAATATGAGAATCGTGTAAATAATTTGGTGAACATATGGAAACATAGTCTATCTTTTTTCCACTATCTCTATGCCACTTATCTACAAAACGATCAAACCTTTCAAACTCCGTAAAAAAATTAGCTTGTGGAAAATTACTATCCATAATACCAATTCCATCATAAGGATCCAGCGCTGCAATTAAATTATTCCCTGTTTCTTTAATCGCCTTCATGTGTCTGGGCGCAATGTAACCTGCTGCTCCAATTAATGCAAAATTTTTCATATTATAATCTCCAATTTGGCTTTTCTACAATTCCTTTTATATCTATAATTACTGGTTTCCCTTTTGAGAGTTTTTTATAATCGGCGTCTTGTAATTTTTTAAACTGTTTATGTGCCACTGCAACTACAATAGCGTCGTATTTATCGTTGCTTTCAAATGGGTTCTGAATAAGTCCATGGGAATAACTTTTCTTATCATCAGAAGGATCTACCCATGGATCATAAATATCAACACTACACCCGAAGAGTTTCAATTCTTCAATAATATCAACAACTTTGGTGTTTCGCATATCAGGACAGTCTTCTTTAAAGGTAACTCCAAGTACAAGTACTTTAGCTCCTTTTATTTTTTTATCATTGTCGATCATAACTTTTATGGTTTGATTGGCAATATATTTACCCATACCATTATTGATTTGTCTCGCTCCTAAAATTAAATTAGGCTTATAACCCATTTCTTCCGCCTTATATGTCAAATAATAGGGGTCTACCCCAATACAATGTCCTCCTACCAAACCAGGAGTTAACTTTATAAAATTCCATTTTGTTGCGGAAGCCTCCAATACTTCATTTGTATCAATACCCATGGTATCGAATATTAAAGCCAATTCATTTATTAAAGCAATATTTACATCACGTTGTGTATTTTCAATTACTTTGCTTGCTTCTGCAACTTTTATACTAGAAGCTTTATGAGTACCAGCCGTAATAATTTTAGCATATAAAGCATCTACTCTATCTGCAATTTCAGGTGTTGAACCAGCGGTGACCTTTAATATTTTAGTTACCGTATGATTTTTATCTCCCGGATTTATTCTTTCTGGAGAATAACCACAATAAAAATCTTGGTTATATACTAACCCAGATACTTGTTCCAATTCTTTTACGCAGACTTCCTCTGTTACTCCTGGATAAACGGTTGATTCATAAATCACTAAATCACCTTTTTTTAAAACAGTTCCAATTACCTGAGATGATTTTATCAGCGGTGTTAAATCTGGCCTATTACTTTTATCAATTGGTGTTGGAACAGTTACAATATATATATTGCAATTCCCCAATGTGTTAACTTCAGAAGAATATGTTATTTGTGTTTTTATTTCTAATAATTGATTTGAACTCAATTCTAAAGTTCTATCGAAACCTTGGTTAAGCTCATCAATACGGTTTTCATTAATATCAAAACCTAAAACGCTAAATTTCTCTTTAGCAAATGCATGTGCTAAAGGTAAACCCACATAACCTAAACCTATAATTGCAATTTTATCTTTCATTATATATACATATTCAGTATTCTTAATTCAACTTTTAAAGATCTCATAGCCGAGATACAAAGGGCTTAATTTATTATTTTCTGTTAAATTACATAGAAACTGAAACAAACGTCAACCTCCAAATTCTAAAAAACATTTTTTTGTATAAACACTTTTCTAGAATGAGTTTTTCTACCAACTTATAGTTGCAAATATTTAATTATTTATCCCTATGAAAATGAATTGTTCATTAGGGTAACGATTTATTAAGTCCGTAGATTTAATTGACTAGAATCTGTTATTAATATTATAGCCACTGTTGCTTTCAAATTTATTTAATATGAACTGTTTTAAACTTGCCCAAATTGTTACAAAACCAATCATACGTTTTTTCAATACCTTCTGCTAAACTTGTTTTTGATTTCCACCCTGCATTTTTCATTTTAGTAACATCCATTAATTTTCGAGGCGTACCATCGGGTTTTGTACTGTCCCATATAACTTCGCCAGTATGACCAACCGTTTTTTGAATCAACTCTGCCAATTCTTTTATAGTCAAATCAACACCAGTACCGATGTTATACAAACTGTCTGGCAATTTATTTTCAAAAGCATAAACGACAGCATCAGCCATATCGTCTACAAAAAGAAATTCACGCATTGGTGTTCCGCTACCCCACAATTCGACAGGCTCACTGCGAGTACTTCCACTGCTTTCACCTTTTATTTTTGCTTCATGAAACTTTCGTATCATTGCTGGTAATACATGAGATGAGTTTAAATCAAAATTATCATGCGTACCAAATAGGTTCGTCGGCATTAAACTTATAAAGTTTTTTCCATATTGTTTATTAATGGCTTCACATGCTTTTAAACCAGATATTTTGGCAATGGCATACCATTCATTTGTTGGTTCAAGAGAAGATGTCAATAAGCAGTCTTCTTTTAATGGTTGAGTCGCTAATTTTGGATAAATACAAGAACTCCCTAAGAAAATGAATTTCTCCACATCGTTTTGATGTGCGCCATCAATTAAGTTGTTCTGAATTTGCATGTTTTCCATCAAGAATTGATATGGAAACTCACTATTGGCCAATATCCCACCAACCCTTGCTGCGGCATCAATAACCACTTGCGGTTGTTCTGTTTGATAGAAACTATTCACTGCAGCTTGGTTACGTAAATCCAATTCGGAAGATGTTTTACCAATCAAGTTAGTATATCCTTTCCCTTCTAGATCCCTCCAAATTGCCGAACCCACCATACCACGGTGGCCAGCGATATAAATTTTTACTTTTTTATTCATTATTCGAAATAATTCAATGTTCTGTAGCCACCATCTTTTAAATACTGGTCTTTTTGCATTAGTTTAACATCGGATTGCATCATATCTTTTACAAGATCTAATAATTCGTATTCACATTCCCAACCTAATTTATTTTTTGCTTTGCTTGCATCTCCAATTAACAGCTCCACTTCTGTGGGTCTAAAATATTTCGGATCTACTTCTAAAACTTCCTTTCCTATTTCAATTTGAAATTCTGGATTATTACATTTTACAACTGTAGCCGTTTCATTAACTCCTTTTCCTTTAAATTCTAATTCAATTCCTACTTCAGAAAATGCCATACGTACAAATTCTCTAACCGGAGTCGTTTTACCTGTTGCAATAACCCAGTCTTCTGCTTCATTTGCTTGAAGTATCATCCACATCATGCGCACATAATCTTTAGCATGCCCCCAGTCACGTTGCGCATCTAAATTTCCTAAATAAAACTTATCTTGTAAACCTAATGCAATACGTGATGCTGCACGCGTAATTTTTCGGGTAACAAATGTTTCTCCTCTCAACGGTGATTCATGGTTGAATAAAATTCCGTTACAAGTAAACATCCCGTAAGCCTCACGATAATTTACCGTTATCCAGTAGGCATACATTTTTGCTACAGCATAAGGACTACGTGGATAGAATGGTGTTGTTTCTGATTGCGGAACTTCTTGAACTTTTCCATATAATTCAGAAGTTGACGCTTGATAAATTCGTGTTTTCTTTTCTAAACCTAATAAACGAACTGCATCTAAAATTCGTAATGTTCCTAATCCATCTGCATTTCCTGTATATTCTGGTATTTCAAAAGAAACATGTACATGACTCATTGCTGCCAAATTATAAATTTCATCAGGCTGAATTTCTTTAATTAAACGAATTAGGTTCGTACTGTCCGTCATATCACCATAATGGAGTATGAAATTTCTGTTTTCGATATGTGGATCTTGATACAAATGATCTATTCGATCAGTATTAAACAAAGACGAACGCCTTTTTAGTCCATGAACAATATATCCTTTTTTCAAAAGAAATTCGCTTAAATAAGCACCATCCTGTCCTGTTACTCCTGTAATAAATGCTACTTTTTGTTTCATATTCGTTTATTATTCAAATAGTACTTTTCTAAAACCCTTGCGTTTAATAATTCTGCGTGTTATACTTCAAAAGTTTGTTTTACAATCAATATTAGAGTACCATTAACGCTGTAAAGAAGTTTTTAAGTTATCGATTACTTCAATGTATATAGAGTCAATTTCATTTTTCTCTGCTGCATAAATAGATGCCCAATCGATGATATGAATCAAGTACAATGATTTTAATATTTGGGTTTCTCCTTTTGCTTTTAATACTTTTACAGCACTTGTCTTTTTCTGAATGGATTCTAATGAAAAAACTAAACGTTTTCTATTTTGAGCGTGCCAGTCATTAGTCTCTAAAAATAATACTGCATAACGATTATCTCCACCGTACCAGCCGACCATTTCATTGTGATTCATTTCTGGAATAGTGTGGTGACTGCATAGTATTTTACTATTCTCATTAAATTGTTGTCTTGCACGAATAGCAACGGCTTCATCTTTTGCTTCGCTGTAAATGATGAGTTCTTTTCCATCAATGAAATTCGCTAATTCTTTTGCTTGAATATGAATTTCATCTTTACAAGCTATTAATAGCTCACTTGCAAGAGCAAATTCTTTTAATTTATCTTTGTTTATTAAATCTAATTCGGCAAAAACATGCATTATCTGCACAATAGAAAACGCCAATTGTGTTCTTGGTGGCTTACCACTTGGAATTAATATACATTCATACTTCCATTGTTTACAAAACGCTTCTAATCCCCCTCCTGAACAAACAGCTATAATAGATGCACCTTTTTGATGTGCTTCTGCTACCGTTGACATAGTTTCTTCGGTATTTCCAGAATTGGAAGAAGCAATAATGAGTGTTTTACTACCTACATAAGCAGGCAATGTATAATCCTGACAAAAATTAATAGGAATATTAATTTCATCAACAATCCATGATGCCACTAGTTTTCCACCAATACCAGAACCACCCATGCCACAAATCACTATATTATTGAATGTAGGGTAACTCTTTTTTAATGGGTTTTGCGCTGAGATTTCAAGCGCTTTTGTTATGTTCTCAGGGAATACTTCAATGAGTCCCCTCATATACTCATTGTTCTTTTCTGTTATCATTACTTAATGTTTTCTCATAGCTCCGCCGTCGTAAGCCACAAATTAAGTGCGCTAACGAAGGCCTTACTCTATAATAATCAGCTTATATAGCCGCTTTTATTTTACAATCTTACGAACATAACTTTTAGGCACATTCACCGAAAAGCACGTTCCCAAACTTTCCAATTCCACAACAACACGAAACTTTTGCTCTGTACTAGTAGCAAGCGCAACAAGCCCTTTAAAAGGCCCTCGAATAACCTGTACCGCTTCTCCTTTTAAAAACGCTCGTTTTTCCTCTAACAGATCAACACCTTCATGTTCCAGCAAAATACGCATGTTATTAATTTCATGTTCAAGAACAATCGCCGGTTTTTTTAAATACATCAAAATTGTACTAACCCCTTGGACAGAATAAATTATTTTCAATTCACTTTGAACAGAGGATACGAAGAGAGTAGATGCTATTAACGGTACGCTAACTTTCTTTTTACGATCACTCCAAACCCTGACAACCTCTTGCAATGGTAAGTAAGTCTCAAAACCCATGTTAATTATACGCTCATTTACTTTTTTTTCTGCACGAATATTTGTCTTAACCACATACCACTTTTTTTCTTCCACCTAATTACGACTCTTAATTTTGTAATTTAAAGGGCAAAAATAGTTAAAATTATCCATCTTACATTTAAAAAAACAGCACAAATATATAACTGGTGACTCATACTTATAAACATAATTAACGCCTGAACTTCCTTTCATGAGATTGCTTCGTTACTCTCTAGCGTTCATTCCTCGCAATGACGTTTCTTTTCATGAGATTACCACGCTTCACTACGTTGCGCTCGCAATGACGTGAGATTGCCTCGTTACTCTCTGGCACTCATTCCTCGCAATGACGTTTCTTTTCATGAGATTACCACGCTTCACTATGTTTCGCTCGCAATGACGTGAGATTGCCTCGTTACTCTCTGGCACTCATTCCTCGCAATGACGTTTCTTTTCATGAGATTGCCATGCTTCACTACATTACGCTCGCAATGACGTGAGATTGCCTCGTTACATTCTAGCGTTTTCGCCTCGCAATGAAAAAACATTAAACTCCTTTAGTATTAAGTCTTCTTTTTTTTTAAATTACACTATATTTGCGCCTTATTATTATTCTTATAACTAACAAACTTACCATGAAAAAAACATACCTACTTATTTTAATGAGTTTTATAACACTAAGTAGTATAGCCCAAGTAGAAGGCAACGGCTTTGGCCCTGGTTATAAGTGGACAATTGGACTAGGTGTTAATACCATTGACAGTGATGGAACTGGCTTCAATCAGGCATTCAAAACCAAACAGTGGAACTTTAAACACCCCATAATGTTCACTGCTGAACGTAAATGGAACAACACTTTTGCAACATCTTTCTCACTTTCTTTTAATCAATTGGAAAAAAGTAATTTATTAGATGGTGTATACCCAACAAAAGACTTCTCTTATGTTGCCTTCGATTTAAACGGACATTTGTATTTTGATCATTTTATTTTTAAAACAACAAGAAATGATTGGTTTGAAGCTTATGCCATAGCCGGTTTAGGTATTCCTGTAATTATTAACAATGATAACAACAATGCAGACGGATCATTTAACACCGGTCTTGGTCTTAATTTTTGGATTTCTGACAACTGGGGGATTCGTTTACAATCTGTTGGGAAATTTGCTTTTAATCACGGAACTAACAATCATAGTAATCATATCCAAAATTCATTTGCTATTATAGCACGTTTTTAATAATTTTGACTAAACAATTATTTTAGACAATTAAAAATATCGTTTAAAACATTACTCTAAAATTCATTGATTACATTTTAAATACTAAATGTAATCAATGAATTTTTTAATTACACAAGGACTTACTACAAAAATCAGCAACACATCATCCACTCCCCTTCTCTCCTTAACCAAGGCATCACCCAACATCACGTCTTAAAAGACTTTACACTAGATTTTCATCTCGCTTATTCAAAGCCTCATATATGTTTTTTAATTTTAAACCAAAACCAATACTCTCAGAACTACTACCACATCAATACATAGACATTCATTCACACATTCTTCCAGGACTCGATGATGGCTCAAAATCAATAACTGATAGCAAAATACTTTTAGAAGCTGTTTTAAAAATGGGCTTCAAAAAACTCATTACAACACCACATACGATGACTGCTATTTGGAACAACAGCCCTGAAACTATTAATAGCGCATGCAAGACACTCTGCACAGCGCTTCCAAAATTAGCTCAGGCACTTAATATTCAAGCCGCTTCTGAATACCTTATAGACAACCATTTTATAAAACTAATTAAAGAACAAAAACTACTCACCTTAAAAGACACTTATGTTTTAGTAGAACTATCTTATTTAAACCCTCCTTTTGGACTACACGAAGCCCTCTTTGAACTACAAACAGCTGGATACACACCAGTTTTAGCTCATCCTGAGCGCTACCGTTTTTACCATAATAATTTCAACCAATACCATGACTTAAAAAAGGCAGGCTGTTTATTTCAATTGAATTTACTCTCAACTGTTGGCTACTATGGAAAATCGGTAGCACAGTGCGCCAATAAACTCTTAAAAGAAGGGCTTATCGATTTTACAGGATCGGACATTCATCATAAAAAACACATTGACGCATTTCAAAAACCTTTGATTATTTCGGAAATAAAAGCTCTTGAAAACGCTATGAAAAACAATAGGGTGTTTGGGTAGTCCTTGGTAAAAAAACTCAAATTTAAAAGTGACTTAGAAGAAGGTGATAGCCGATATGTTTTTTTAATTGAAACCTTAGATTCCATTTCATGAGATTGCCGCGCTTCACTACGTTGCGCTCGCAATGACAGTTCTTTCATTATCTTTTGGTGAGATTGCCACGCTACATTACATTACACTCACAATGACGTGGGGCTTCGTGTTCTTTTGATGAGATTGCTACGCTGCACTACGTTACACTCGCAATGACAGTTCTTTCATTATCTTTTGATGAGATTGCCGCGCTTCACTACGTTGTGGTTGCAATGACAAGTTGGTATTTCAACTCCCTTTAATCTCCAATTTCTCTATTTTCTAAACACGCGCTTAAACCAGGACTCCTTCTCATTAGCTTCATTATACCCATAGCCATAGCCATAATTATACCCATAACCATAAGAACTACTTACATCTACATTATTTACCACATAGGCCATGTTTTTCAATTTACCTTCTGCTTTAAGTCTTTTAGAGAACTCTAATATTTTCTTTTCTGTATAATCAGCACGGGTCACATAAATAGTAACATCAGCATGTTGCGAAATCAATAAGGTATCGGTAACTAACATCGTTGGCGCAGTATCTATAATAATATAATCATAAAGCACTTTGGCCTCATCTAACAAAACTTTAAAACGCCCGCTAGACAACAGTTCAGCAGAATTTGGTGGTACAGCTCCTGAAAACAACACGTCGACACCTAGTTCTCCAAGCGCACTCTTAACAACATTTTTTTTCCAATTAGTTTCTGGTTGGTATAAATAATTAGATAAACCAATACGATCTTTAGTCATATTCACATAAGTATGCAATTGTGGATTCCTTAAATCAGCACCAATCAAGAGCACCTTCTTTTTCATAGACTCATAGGTCAAAGCCAGGTTAAAAGCGGTAAAGGTTTTCCCTTCTCCTTTTATAGTAGACGTGACATAAATTACCTTAGCAGCTGTTGAATCAGTCAGAGGCAACAAATAATTAACATTCGTACTTACTATTCTAAAGGCTTCAGCCAGTACCGAACGGTCGTTTAGCACAACCAAACGTTGTTCTGCTACTATTTTCGGTATTTCTGCTATAACAGTACTTTCAGGTACCAACGTTTCTACATCATATTTGCCATGAATCTTAGTGTCCAGTAAAAAGCGTAAATACAACACCCCAAAAGGAAGCAACACCCCTAACAATACAGCACCTAGATAAACAATCTTTTTTTTAGGCCCCACAGGAACTAAGCCCGTTATCGCATAATCTACAACTTTTAATGAAGGCGCTGTAATAGCAAGGTTTATTGCTGCTTCTTCACGTTTTTGCAATAAAAGTATGTATAGCGCTTCCTTTATAGTTTGTTGCCGCTCTATAGCGCGTAATATTTTTTCTTTTTCTGGGATACTAGAAAACAATCGAGCACTTTCGTGCTTTACCGCAGACACTTGACGCAAACTAACCTCTAATTGCTTCTGATAAACACTCGCCGATAATAAAATATTAGCATGCACATCTTCCAATTGAGAATTAACAATCTGCACAGCCGGATTATTTTCACCTGCAGATTTAAGGATTTTCTCACGTTCCAGCACTAAAGTATTATAATCACCAACTTGTTGGTTAACACTACTATTTTCTAAACCAATATTAGAAGGAAGCAAACTAAATGCTTTCCCCTCACTTAAGGTTTCTTTCAACAAATTAGCTAAAGCACGTTGTGTTTCCACACGCAACTGTTCCTGTTCAGAGCCCGCTTTTTTTTCTATTGTGTATTGCGCATCACCTTTAATATAACTTAACGCATTGGCTTGCTTGTACTCTTTTTTATCATCTTCAATAGAATCAAGTTCTTTAGCCAGAAAGACAAATCGTTCATCCACAAAATCTAACGTACGCTGAGATATCAGCTGACGGTCGTTAATTCCATCCTGATTAAACTGCTTGATAATGTTATTCAATAAGACTTCAGAACGCAAAGGACTAACCCCTTTAACCCCTAAAGATAATATTTCACTCTTCTTACCAACAGTACTTATATTGAGCATATTAGTTAAACTCATCACACTACTGTAGATAGAGCTTCTCTTAATCCTGAACTGACGCCCTACATAGGTAGATAAATCAAGTCCATTGGCCACACAAATAGCAAAAGGCTGCGTACCTTCAGCAGCTAGCACTGTATACCCTTCTGTTTCCCAATGCTGTTTACTAGCTTCATCTACTATAGCGTATCCTGTTGAATTAACGCTTACAAGATACGATTCAGCAGCTGCATCTCGCCTCAACACCTCCGTAAAAACAATTTCAAAAGGAGATGGCCATAACTCTACAGATCGCAAAACTTCAGCATCGTAACAACGTACAGCTAAACCTAATTCCTTAACCACACCTTCCAATATACGATACGATTTTATAACTTCAACTTCATTTTCCAGATTTACCTTAGAATTTCCGAAGAGTGAATTTAGATCCGTAGGCAGCTCTAAGCCTTTAGACGACTCATCCAAAATTTTAATCTTAGCTGTAGTTTGATACGTCAGCGGTGTCACTTTTAAATAAGCAAAAGCGAGTACTAAAAACACAACTATGACTCCTAAAAACCAAGGCCAGAATTGGATATATTTACTAATTTCGGCTTTAATATCAATGCTGCCTTCTTCCTTATCAAAATAATTTGGATTTTCAATCATCGGTTATCGGGTAATTAAAATAGCAGTACTTAATAAAATAGAAACAATAGAGAGTATAGTAACAGTGCTTCCTACAAAGCCTGCCGATTTAACTTTAGGATTATTAGGATGCACTACAATAACATCATTTTGTTGCACATAATAATACTTGCTGTTAAACCAATCGGTTTTAGTCATATCTATATGACCAATCTCACGCTCCCCATCTTGCTGACGAATCACCATAACATCATGGCGTCGTCCGTTAATTGTTAAATCTCCAGCATACCCTAAAGCTTGAGGAAGTGTAATGTTCTGCTCGGTAAAATTATACGTTCCAGGGAGATTCACCTCCCCTAAAATGGTAATCTTCGCATTTACAATACGAGCACGTACCACAGCATCTTTAATATGACCTCCTGTACCCAAAAGCTCAACGATATGCGCTTCAACGTCTCTAGTGGTCATTCCTCTCACGTTAATAACCCCAAGGACAGGAAAAGTAATATCTCCATTAGCAGTTACCAAATAGCCCTGTAATTTTAAAGCATCAACCGATGTTGCCCCAACTGCCCCGCTAGCAGAAAATATATTATAAGGTATTGCAATTTCAGGAATAACAGCACTCACTTCAATTTTTAAAATATCATTTACCATAATTAGAGCATCATGATGCTCTAACGCTTCAAAAGCATAGTTGTCTTGAAAATAGACAATATCCTTATTACTAGCACAAGATTGCAATAAAAATATCGCTATAACAAAGACTAAGAAATGTTGATTCATAAATACTGGGTTTTACACTTTATAAAAGTGTTTCAATTTTCTGCGAATATACAATTTTTAAAGTGCTATTAAAACATCTCCCCTATAACTTGAAACGACATTACTAAATAGAGCGCTAAGTTTATTTTTTTAGAAGCTGCTTAGTTTTTAACAATTTAATTTTTTTATTTTTTATTGATACAAAAAACGGACTTAGCGCAAGAAGAATCGCGTAAACTATTACCAAAAATAATTGCCAGTGAATATCTAAACTACGCGTTACAAAAGCCACGCATACCACACTTGCACCAAACACAGCAACCATAACAGTGATTTGCCAGTGCTTAAAGCCTAAGATCAGTAAACGGTGATGGATATGATTTTTATCAGCCAAAAAAGGGCTCCGTCCTTTAAGGACACGTACTAAAAAGACCCTTAGCGTATCAATAAACGGAAAACTCAAGACCGCTAATACAAATACCGGCGCATTAACTATGTAATATGTAGGGAAGGCTGCCTGCTCTTTTAAAAAACTTATGCCTTGAAAGGCAAGTAAAAAGCCAATCAGTAAAGATCCAGTATCTCCCATAAATATTTTGCGCTTATTCGAAAAGTTATAATATAAAAAAGAACATAACGCCCCTATCAATGCCAAAGAGATAAGTGCTAAACCCTGCTCTCCATTAAACAAAAAAAAGACTGCAAAAAATATACTTGTTGATAAACCTAAACCACCTGCTAACCCATCAATCCCATCAATCAAATTATAAGCGTTAATAATCAACACAAACACAAACAGAGAAAATACTACAGAAAACCAGTAAGGCAACGTATGGACACCAAAAAGCCCAAAAAAACTATTAATACGTACACCAGCAACAAGAATAACATGAAGCGCCGCTATGAGCTGCACCACAAATTTTTTACGCGGTGAAATCACTAGCAAATCGTCTTCCACACCTATAAAGAACAACAAAATTAAGGAACCTAATAAACTTATGAGTTGTAGCGAAGGTACAGCAAAACCTAAAAAGGTAAGCGCAACACAAAACCCAATAAAAACGCCTACACCTCCTAAAGTTGGCACACGTCTTTGGTGGACACTACGATCCCCAGGCACATCCATTAATTGTTTTCGATGCGCTACATAAATAATAACAGGATACGCATAAAATGAAACAATAGCAGCAATGCAAAAAGCAGATAACGCCAAAACAGGAAAAGGAATTTTTAATAAACTAGTAACAACATTAAAATCTTGGATCATTATCAATTATTTATTCTTCAAACTTACACCTTAATTAAAATGAACTACGACTAGGCTATATAATACGCCTTCATACCAGACATACTAACACTATTACGATGAACTCATTACAAAATGCAAATATACACATTAATTATATTAAACTACTTTATAGTAAACACATACTTCTTAACATTTATTTTTACCAATACGCGCTTATAAGTCAAAAATAAAACAACAATAATAATATGTTTTACGGAATACCGTAATGGCTAATTTTTATCTACAGAGAGACTGCTTCACTGCATTCACAATAACGCTTTAAGCGCGTTTATTCTTTATAGATTTCTTATAAATACATTATACTTCAGTTCTAGAAATAGCGAAAACTTAAATGGTCCGATAGGGCGAATGTTGAAACGTATTAAAATGGAGTTTCATTATATTAAGGATTTCAAACAGTTGAAGCAATCTAGGGTAGCAATTTGGGTGAAGAACCACGGATTACGACAAGCACAATATTTAGGAGGGTATAGATATGTAACTAGTGTTCAGTGATATGACTTTAAAAGTATAGATGATTTGCAAAAGAAGCTGGAATATCATCATCCAATGGAAAAACTAGCAATTTAGGAATGATTTGTGCGTTAAGAATAATAGATAATTATGTATATTTGTAGTATGAGAGCATTGGATTTAAGAAATACAATTTTTAATAAACTTAATACAATAGAGGATTTTTCTATATTGAAAGGTGTTCTTGAGTACATTGAAGATTTGAAAAATGATAAGAACGAAATAGTTGCTTATACCATTAACGGTGAGCCTTTAACAAAAGAAATGTATATCAAAAAAGTAAAGGATGCTGATGCATCGGTTGAAGCTGGACGATATACAACGATGGACGATTTGGAAAAGGAAATGCAGAATTGGTAATATGGCAAAAATTCCTATTAGGATTGTTTTAGCTGATGAAGCAAAAGCAGATTTGAAAAATATTTATTACAGAATTATTGAAAAAACGAAATCAGTTCAAAACGCTAAAAACGTTAGAGCAGATATTATTCAAGCAAGTAAAAATATTCATTTCGTAGAACAATATCAAGTTGATGAAATTTTAGGTGAACCATTTAGAAGAATGGTAGTAAGGCATTTCAAAATTATTTATAAACCTAAAAACGAATCTGAAATAAGAATACTTCAGATTTTTGATACTTATCAAAGTCCAGATAAAATGAGAGATTAATCAAGTTAAATACTTGAAAATATACAGAAACCACTTAGGATAACTAGGTGGTTTTTTTTTATCTTCGATGCTGATTAATTTGGTGTTAATCATACGTTCTTTAAAATAAAATAGTGTTGAAATATCTATATAGGACGTTATCCCTTTGGTATGCTAGTGCCAAACCGTCACGCCAGCAGTAGTGCATATAGATATGGATTCCAAGAAAAGTAATTGTTTTTCATGGTATTGGTACTCCATAAGATGAGGTTGTAGTTGCTCAGGTATTTATAAATGAATTCATAGGTTAAATAAAATAATTCGTGAACAGGTAATAAGGTGTTCGTCAGGTATTCCTTTTTGTTTCCTAAAGCATAGCTGCAAGAGGTATTTAACGTCATTACGAGACTTTTGATAAAAAGGCGTGGTAATCTCATCATTAGTATTTATACCATAGTATTCTCTTGCATCTACCACCCAAAACACCACTGCGGTGACACATCCTCGTTGGCGTTTTGGGTTTGATTTAGTACACACAATACATACCTTCCTCACCCGTAGCTATTCTTGCACCCAAACCCAAAAGGTAGCTTCGCAAAACACCATTTGGGTGCAACCGCTACTTAA
>CAKZPK010000350.1 GCA_937139035.1 uncultured Crocinitomix sp.
GGCTGGTGTGCATGGTGGAGGAATGGTCGTAGCGAGCACTGTGGAAGAGATTAAAGCCGGGGAAAGTACTACCGCCGCTTATTTAAAAGGCGAAATGGAAATTGAAATCCCCAAAAAACGCCGCAAAGGTAATGGCAAATATTTAGAGTTGATAGGAGCTACAGGACATAACTTGAAATCTGTAAACTTAAAAGTTCCGTTGGGTAAACTTGTTTGTGTTACAGGTGTTTCAGGTAGTGGAAAATCTTCGTTAATAAACCAAACTTTATATCCTGTGCTAAATGCACATATTTATAGAGGTGTGAAAAAGCCATTACCATTCAAGTCAATTAAGGGATTAGAGCACGTTGATAAAGTTATTGATATTGACCAGTCTCCAATTGGTAGAACTCCGCGTTCAAATCCAGCAACTTATACAGGACTGTTTACTGAGGTGCGAACTTTGTTTGCAAATATTAACGAATCTAAAATACGTGGATATAAACCAGGAAGGTTCAGTTTTAATGTGAAAGGCGGAAGGTGTGAAACCTGTCGTGGTGGTGGATTACGTGTGATTGAAATGAATTTTTTACCAGATGTATATGTAGAGTGTGAGGAATGCCAAGGAAAACGTTATAACAGAGAAACGCTTGAAGTACGTTATAAAGGAAAGAATATTAATGATGTTCTTGAAATGACGATTGAGGATGCTGCAAGCTTTTTTGAGAATATTCCAAAGATTAAAAGGAAACTTGATACGCTTAACTCAGTTGGATTAGGGTATATAAAATTAGGGCAACCTTCAACAACTATTTCAGGAGGTGAGGCACAGCGTGTAAAATTAGCTACTGAATTATCTAAAAAAAGCACGGGGAAAACTATTTACATATTAGATGAGCCTTCTACAGGTTTGCATTTTGATGATATTAAAATGTTGCTTAATGTGCTGCAAAGGCTTACAGATGATGGGAATACGGTATTGGTAATTGAGCATAACCTTGACATTGTTAAAGTGGCCGATCATATTATAGACATAGGTCCAGACGGAGGTAAGAATGGAGGGGAAATTGTAGGACATGGTACGCCTGAACAATTTGTTAAGAAATTTAAAACAGAGACTTCTCGTTATTTAGTGAAAGAATTGTCATAACAATTGGATAATTGATGCTTGCTGAAGAAAGTTGAAATGTCAGACCAGAAAATAATCATAGCTTTAATTCTATTGCAACTTGTTTTATGCATGCCTGTGATTGGTTTGTTTCCAATTTCATTAGATGAACCTTTCTCAATTTATCACGCTCAATTTCCTGTAGGCGAAATGTTAACGGAGGTGGCGCAAGGTAATAATTCACCACTTCATTTTGTTGGTCTCCATTATTGGGTTAAGATGTTTGGTATTAGTCCGTTAAGTGTGCGGTCATTATCATTGTTGATTAGTCTGTTTTCTATTGCTTTTCTCTATAAACTAGGTCGCAAATTGTGGAAAAAGGAGTATGCCGCTATTTTGGTAGTCCTTTTTATTCTTTCTAGGTTCAATCATTTTGTAGCTATGGAGGCAAGGATGTACGGCTTGTTTACTTTATTCTTTATTCTAATTCTATACGATTTTTATCGCCTGTTATTTGAAGATAAAAAAGTGTTTTTAACCTTGGGGATTTGGAATGCACTATTGTTGTATACCCACTATTTGGGAGGTGTAATTATACTGATGGAATGCGCTGTTTTTATTGCTTATTACTCCCAATGGAATCGTAATAAATGGATTCAGGTTGGATTAACAATAGGGCTAGGAGGGGTGTTGTTTATTCCTGGTATTAGCATTTTTTTGAATCGAGCTGCTGATTTTAATTCTAATGGAACTTGGGTTCCTGAAGCCGAATTGTATGATTTATGGGCGAATTTGGTAAAGCTTTTTAATAATCGATTTACTATTTTAACAACAATTGGGTTGGTAGCTATGCTAATCTATTTTTCAAAATCTAGACACAAGGATAGTTATGATAGGCGATTGACTTTCTTTTTGCTTTGGTGCGCTGGTGCTTATTTGTTGATGTTTGCTATTTCATGGACGGTGCAACCAATATTCTTTATCAAATACCTGCAGTTTTTATCTATACCAATGTTCATTGTTGTAATTGATATTGTTGCAAATAGAGAATTTGAAGGAAAGAAAAAGTATTTACCGTTTTTACTTTTGCTACCTTTTATTGCTAGTTATAGGTTTGTTCCAGATGTTAATCGTGAAACAGATGTAATGGTGGAGTATGTCAAAGAAAAAAAAACAGATAACACTTTAGTGCTGTATTGTCCGGAACATTATGAACTGACATTGGCTTATCATTACGAGTCTGAATACTTTAGTGATTATGAAAATACTACCAGCCGTATGAAAAGTGCAGGGTTCTCATCAATTTATGAACCTAGTGATATTATGCTGCAAGCGACAACTGAGCAGGTTATTTATTTGGATTTAGATTCTAAAGTTCTTAATCCTGATAATGCAATTATCTCTTTCTTAGATGAATCATGCCAGTTCGTTGAATCTAAAACCTTTAAGGGAGATTTTAAAGTATATAGATACAAAATTGATTGATGCTTATTAACCTTAATTTAATGCTTGAATTTGATTTAATTCCTAGCTTTGTACTTTAATTGATTAATGAAAACAAAAACAAGAGTTAATATTGTAGGTGCTGGAAATGTGGCAACACATTTAAGTAAAGCTTTATTTGCTGGAGGTGTAGAGATTGTATCCGTCTTTTCACGCGACTTTATTAATGCACGTGCTTTATCGCACCAGTTTGCAGCGAAAGCGGTTGATGATGTGCGGGATATTGATAGTAATGTTGATTTAAATATAGTTACCATTAAAGATGATGCTATAGTAGAAGTTGCTCTCAAATTAGATAAAACGGTGCCAGTGGTACATTCTTCTGGTTCTGCTCCAATTGATGTCTTTCATGGGTTTAACCAGTTTGGCGTATTGTATCCATTACAAACATTTTCAAAACAACGCGCATTGGATATTGCCTCAATTCCATTTTTAATTGAAGGAAATAGTATAGAGTTTACGGCGTGGCTAATTAAATTTTGCGAAGACTATTTATCTGAAAATGCTCATAAAGCTGATTCTAAAATACGCTCAGAAATTCATTTGTCAGCTGTGTTTGCTTGTAATTTTACAACACAATTGTTACAAGAATCTGATATGCTATTACAAAAATCAAATTTAGATTTAAGCGTATTACATCCGTTGATTAAAGAAACAATGGAAAAGGTTTTGGAATTGGGGCCTAAAGAAGCTATGACAGGTCCTGCTAAGCGGGGAGATGTGGCTACGATAGAAAAGCATATCGATAAATTGGATGATGCAGACCTTAAAGTGTTGTACCGATTATTGTCAGATCGAATTACGACTAACTTTTAATTAGGCGTTTTTTATAAATTCCATCCTGAGTTTGAACGGTTAACAAATATGTGCCTGTTCGTAGGTGGCTCAAATCCAATTGCTGACTATTTACTTTACCTTCTTGAATCATTTGACCATCAATACTGTAAACTGAATAAGTTCCTTCAGTTATTTGAGGTAAATTAATTATATCTTTAAAAGGGTTAGGGTAGACCGTAAGGTCAATTGTTTCGAGATAATTGGGTAGTGAGTTTGTAATATCATCAAATTCTACTAAAAAATCACCCTCATCACTAATTAGGTCTGGATATACCCAAGTGCCATTTACTTTTATGATTAGAATGTTGTTTCCTCCAGTTGAGAAATATTTAGTATCTGCTAAATAAACAGCGCCTCCATCACGGGTTCTATCTATTGCTTGTCCTTTGTCATCTCCAGCTTCTCCATATGTTTTTGCTGAGAAATGAATGAATGAGGTACTCATTTTTGCCATGAAAATCTCATACTTTCCATCAATTGAAGAATAACCGTAACTTTTAGTTTCACCAACAAATGCATAATCTTGATCTGCACGAATGGCAATATCATTAACCGCGTCAATGTTTAAACTTTCGTTAACGTAAATAGTGTCCACAACTTCATTTCCGATATCATCCATGCGGTACATCCACATGTTTTGATCTTCGGTAGGGTAGTTGTAGCCCCTTGCGCCCCCAAAGCTATAATAGTTATCTACTATTTGCATAGCGTTGAACTGGTCATTATACTCTTGTCCAATGGCTTTGTCCCAACCAAAAGTTCCGTCAATGCTAAATTTAGCAACGTAACCGTCATATGTGTCAGCGCCGCCATCACCAATTCCTCCGCACACTACAATAGAATCACCATCTACATCAATGTCTCTAAAAAAACTTTCAGCGCCATCCATTGCATGTTCCCATAACATAACACCATCTTCGTCTGTTCTTACAATATAACCACTGCGTTTGCCATCATGAAAACTATATGATTCACCGGCCATAACAAAGCCGCCATCTTCTAATTGAACTAATCCATACGCCTGATCCCAATTAGATCCTCCATAGTAGTTCTCCCACATTGGCCAGCCAAACGTATCAATTCTTACCAAGTAAAAATCAAAACCACCAGCGCCGTAACTATTTGTATACCCTGCAATAGCATAAGTTGAGTCGCTTGTAACAACCAAGCTTTCTCCCCATTCAGTTCCAGTTCCGCCATAATTCCACGACCACTCAAAGTCACCATTTTCATCAAGCTTTAATAGGTAGGCTTCACCGTCATCTGCAAAACTGCTCGAAGAACCAGTGATTACATAGCCTGTATCATTGTCTTGTTTGATGTCACGGCCAAAATCATAGCCAGAGTTACCGTATGCTTTTAAAAATGAATTTCCTTGTCCAAATCCAGCAGTAACGCCTAGACAGATAAGAAATACCGTATATTTAATAATTTGCATGCTATTTATAATTTAAAATGTGCTGAGAGATTTACACTTCTCCCAAAACCATATTTTTTAGAAATATTCCCAATCATATCAAAAGTGCCTAAACCAATATACACTTTGTCTTTTACCCAGTAATTTAAATCAAGCCCCCATTGAAGTCCTCCAAAGCCTCCATAGGATAAGCGTGTTGATCCAGAAAAGTTATCCGTTGGGGCATAATAAACACCGCCGAATAAATAAGGGAAATAATCAGAAGTTAAAATGGCTTTAAAACCAAGGATGGGTTGCAACTTTTTATCGCTATTTCGTTTTGGCATTTTTTGGATGGCAAATTCAATAGGTAAAGTGCTTACAATTGATCCTTTTTCTTGCTGAAGACCAAGTGTGTCAATAAAGTTATACTTTTTAGAAGGAGCGTCTTCAGGCTGGTTAATAAAGTTCTTTATGTCAAAACCAGTATATCCTGTTAAGGAATCAATTCTATAAATATTTGTTTCATTATTCCAAGCAATTAATCCAAGGTTGCTAATTTTTAAGTTGATTATTTGCTCATTACCATTTTTGGTTTCAAACAAAAAATTATAGTTTAGATCAATTGAAAATCCATGTCCTTGCATTGCAAAGTACGGAGAAGTAAGATCTGTTCTAAATCCTGCACCTTGTAGCATGAGAGCAATACTGTCTTCTGCCGTGTACATAAATGAATTACTCAAACGACCTTGCGTCTGTTTAGATCCAGATACATAGTTGATCTTTAGACTTGAAAGCGTGTTCTTATCAAAGATACCAAATCCAATTTTTTGGTAATGGATGTATTGTAAATGACTAAAGCTATAGTCCAGTGTGTCACCAACTCGGTCTCCATTTCCATAAAAGATTGTGTGATACAGATCTGACGATATATTTGATGAAATAAAGTGATTGTCAGAAAAAGAAGCTACGAAGCCAAATTTAGGATTGCCTATTGGATTTATGTTGGCATTGTAATGTTCAATTGATTGCTCTGCCTCTGCACCAAACGAATTAACGCGCTTTAGTCCATTTGTGACCTGATCTTTAATGTCAGTTGTGATTTCACCACCAAACAAGAATTTATCTAGCAAATCATTATTAAACGCATTGCTTGAATAATAATTGAATGAAGATACACGAGTTAAGCTTCCGTCCGTCAATGAATCTTCATAAACGGGCGTTAGTTCTTGCGTAAATGCAGTGCAAGATAGTGCCAGGGATAAAGTTATGATTACTTTTTTCATTATAAAGAAACGCTTATTTGAAGGTTTGAACGCAAATTAAAGTCGAAGAATGTCTCTGGAGAAATTTTAATATTTTCAGTTCCATCTGTTGTGAAAGAAACATTTAATATTAATCGTTTCATTTTTTCCAAATTCTCAAAAGTAGTAGTACTAATTGGGAAGCTAATTTCTCCGTCATGTGGCGTAGTTTCAAAAGTGTCAGTATTAAAACTTCCAGTTATAATACCAGAATTACCAACAATTGAATCAATTACATTATTGCCAGCATCTAATAAATAAAAAGTAGCCTGAGCGCCAATTGGAAATCCATTGCTATAATCAAGAATTACAGTAGCTTCTTCAGGTGTTATTTCGCCTGTATCAACCCAATTAATATCAATTGTGTCTTCAATAGTAAGGTCGTTAGCTCCAAAACTTAGAGGGAATTCTCCGTCTAAAAACAGTT
>CAKZPK010000351.1 GCA_937139035.1 uncultured Crocinitomix sp.
CCATCTACATGTAATTTTTCTTGCGGGCTATTTGTTCCAATTCCTACTTTTCCATCATGGTCAATGACCATATTTTGCTCCCAACCAGTTGTGGTTAAACGCTTAGCAAAAATCATTGCACCTGAATTCGGATCCTGAGGATCTTTATTTGCACCTATAACAACGCGACCTGGAGTAGAATTATGATCTTTACTATAAAGTTGAATTTGCGCATCATTTATAATTTGCAACGTTTTGTCCTTAGGTAGTTTATTGCTCATATCTCCCTTAAGATGTCCAGAAGTCATAATACTTCCTTCAACGTGCAATTTCTCTTTTGGAGTATCTGTACCAACACCAACCTTTAAATCTGGTTCTTCATCAGGATCAATCTCAGAATTTACCACATGAATTTCATCATCTTTTTGATTGATTCCTGAATCTATCAATTCAGCAAACTCCTCTTCTGTAGGGCGATCACCCGTTTCGAAATACGTTTTTAATTTCGTTCTATCTCGCTTTATACTCATAATTTTCTTCTTTTATTTGGGGTACTATAAAATCTGCCTCAACAATCATATAGCCAATACCTATTACTACATTTCCTTCGCAATTATAATCTCCTGCACTATACACACCAATGCGGTGTTGTTCTGAAGTTACCATAACACTTCGCGAAGTTTTTGCTACGGCAACGTCCACATCTTCTTTTACATAATCATTGGGTAATTTGACATGGAATTTTAAGTTCAAAATTCGGTCAACATAGTGCATGTTTTTCACTAAAATCTTCACCAATGTTTTCGTAATCACCTCTCCTTTTTCTGCTCTTCTTTTTAAAGAATTATATAATTGTCGGCGGAATTTATCTTCTATCGTTTCATGTGAATCGAGCTCAATCAATCCTTTTAAAAATCTAATTTTGATTTCAATAAACTCGGTTAACTCATCTAGATTATTGACATTAAAACGCATCAAAATTCGATTACAAGGACCTTCGGTATATGACTTTGAGAAATAATTGTCCTCATTTAATATTGAAATGCCTTGTTCATCCTTTTGGTTGAATAATTGAGCTACTGATGGATCACGATAAATATGATACATGTTAAAATCATTCACAAAATCTACATAATCTAAATCCTCAATAAATTTGAGAATAGTAGACTTATGCAACTCTCCACCAAACACCAAATCACTTGCCGCTGTCAGTTCATTTTCAAACGCCCATGGTGATAAAAACTCTTGCAATTCTTGATGCAATTTTTTACCGTAAAAACCTTCATCTTTTCCTTTATGAAACCCAACTTTAAATGAAAGCTGAATGGGTTCGTAAATTGGGTTTTCAATTCGCAAATAAATAAATGGAGAAATTCTTTCGCGCAAATAATCATAAACATCCATGCGTTTATGAATACTCAATTTAGGTTGAAAAGGAGAATGTACTCCACGTTTGCGCAAATTTGGAATTACTGCCATCATTACATGACCAGCTACCATTTCTGTTTGATAATTGGTATGATTCAGACACTTTACTTTATACAATTCTGGAAAAGCGTCCAATACAAGGCGCTCATAATCCCAAATCATAATTCCTCTATCTTTATGTCTTAGGCGTTCTGTAATTCTAGCATAAAATACAGATTGGTCATCTAAATTTGTTCCTCCAAACGAGGCGTAAGGTTGCTGAATTTCTGCAATACCTTTATCACTACTCATTAGTTTAGTAACGCTATTTGGAGCAATTACTGCGCTATGCAAAGCAGGTTCAACTTCAATTGCTTCCGCGGCTTGAATATGGATACTTTGTAAACGATCTATTCCAGCAGCTTTAGTGGGAATTCCGGCTTTAATCCAAAATAAACCGTTTGGCATAATTTGGTGAACCGCATCCATATCCTTAGACAAATCAAACCGAATAATTCCCGTATTTAGCAGGTTTCTAGTTGTGTCTTTACTAATGCGTAATTTTTCAATTTTTACCCAATCATTTCCTGATAAATAAAACCAATCAATATTTGATTTAATTTGACTTTGATTGGCGTCTGCTGTGCCGTCAATAAATTGAAAAAGTAAACTAATCGTTTGTGGCAATTCTAAATTCTTTACCCCTACATAAAGCTCTCCTTCATAGCTATATTCGGGTAATAATTTATTTTCAATTAATGAATTATTTAAAGTCAATGCTTTTTGACCGTAAGGAGTTACGTGATAAACTTGATCTTCATTATGAATTGAGAATTTATCAATTGAAGCCTTATAATTCAAGGTTAAACTTTCAACAATTGGCGTGTATGGTGTATTCAGTTGTTTATGCTTACTTGAATCAGGCTCAACTGCATTAGCTTGGTTAATCCGCATCACCTCTTTTGGATAAACTGAATGACCAAAAGCACTAAAACCAGCAGATATAGGGTCTGCCAATGTTAATCTTGCAAAACCGTCAATCACCTTATAGTTCCAAACGGTATCAACAGCTTCTCCTATTTTTCTTTCATAATTATCCGTTGGAAACTCAATTGTTTGTGAATCATGAATATCCGCTGCAAATAGATTTTTTTTGTCTGCAATTACCCATTCCTTATCTTCCAAAACACTAGGAACAACCTTGAAACTGTGATTTGCAATAGGCTCGGAATAATTTGCATAATGATTATTCATTTGCTCATGAGGCAAATCTTTCCAATTTAAATTAACCTTAATACTATCCAGTTTATTCTTAAATATATCTGGATGTCCGATATAAAAATGGCTCCCTAATTTAGGAATTGCCCCAAACGGTCTAAATGGTTTTGAAGGATCTAAAGTGGATTGCTCATTTTGTACAATTAACGAACGAACGCCTTTAACATCAACGCTCATTTGTAAATCATTAATCTTAATTCCCTTAGTTCCTAAATAACCATATCTATCTGATTCATTTAACAAAAAACGTAATACTGGATAAGCTGTATTGTACTGGCCAAAATGAATCTCAGAATTATAATTAACTATTGCAGGATCTGTATTTACCAGCTTCAATTCAAGATAGAGTGCACCTGATTTATAAGAACTTTCCTCAACCTTTAACTCACGCCATCCTTCTTCAACAGAAATTGAAAAAGTAAATGCATTTGCATCAAATATTGCACCGCTAACGTGTTTTAAATCAAAAGACAATTTAATGATTCGCTCCCCTTCTTCCATTCTCAACATTGGTGTGCTTATGGCAAATCCAATTTCAGGTTTGTTCATTGTTGGATATTCACGCAACACCAAAACATCTTCATCATCCGCATTTTTTTTATACACTAATTGCTGTTCTCCAAAAGTGTGAACACCATCCTTATTCGCGCTAGGGTCTGTTAACACCTGCTCTGAATAATCCTTGGCGTAAATACGGTTATTAAAATCATCATTGTGTTTATAAACGGCCAAATAGCTTGCTATTTCACCTTTATTAACTACAATTTCATCTACCAATTGATACAGGATTTTTTCGCCATTTTCAGCATCTCCAGCATAAAAATTGGCCCCTTTTTCTATGAATCTTTCTTTTAATGTTTTAGCGCATTTAAAGAATAAATGAACCTGACTGGGCTTTGCTTCGCGGTCAACAAATTGTAATACTTCACGATAATAAAAATCTAGATGCCGTTTTGTTAAACCGTTAGCATGCTGATTCAATGCTTCTAATAATCGTAAAAACGCAAGAAACAAAGCTTTATGTGGTCGGTTAGACGGCACATCAGCATTAAAAAAGGACTGCCAATTCCCAAAAGGTTGATCATTATGATCAAAGTATTGAATACCCATTGCCAGTTTTTCGGCATAGCGTAAAAAGTCTTTTTCGTGACGCTCTTCTACTTGAACATAGCCAAAATCCATTTCAGCTGCCAAGCGTTCAAAACGATTGGTGCCGTTGTGTTGTAGTGGATTCTTTATTTCTGGTATATTCTGATTCATGTTTTATAATAATCAATTGATGCTCGCATTTTCAGGTGTATAAAAAGGAACAACTAAGTTGTTAGTTTCGTTTGTTTCAATTAGCACGTACTCAATTGCTATATCGACTCTGCCAAGTGTTTGATCTGGCTGTGTCAATACTGCTACAACATCTGTAATTCGTGGCTCATTGGTTTCTAAAGCAATTTTTAAAGAAGATGCCATATAAGTTTTCATGTTGGCATTTAATGGTTCAAATACTAGTTCGTAAATTCTTGAACCAAATTCACTTCTCAGTATTCGTTCGCCCAATTTTGTTTTCACAATAATGCGGATACAATTTTCAACGGCTTCTTTTCCCGAAACCATGTCCACACTATTATCCAACTTATTAAAACGGGGAGGAAACTCCCATCCTTTACCTAAAAAATCATCTTGCTCACTCATAATTATCCTACTAATACTGTCATTTCTCCTAATAATAAACTACCACCCATAGCAGTAAGATCTCCTAATACTTGCAAAGGCAAATTATTGTGCATTACTGTGGTTGCGCCAGGTATTGCCATGTCTGGAATTGGCATTAAAGTATCGGTCATTTGAATAACGGGTAAACTTGCTACAAACAATGAGGACGAACCTGGACATGCAATTGGAGCAGTAGCACCTTGCATAAGCGGGTTTGTGTACATATCTGTAACTCTTGTAACCGGTTTTCCCATTGTTGATTTAATTTATTTGTGTGATTTGTCCTTTTAAAGAGGCCGTAACTTTCCCTTCAAGCTCCAACTGCGTTCCACCCTCTAATGCCATACTTGTATCCGCCTTCGCCTCAATCTCCATAGCGCCCATCTCAATTTTACCGCTGCCACCAGCTGTAATCGTAATATTGCTCCCATTCAATTCAATTCCGTCGCTTGAAATTTTAATGCCATTGCTACTATCAAATGCCATTGAAATACTTTCGTCCGAATCATCCAATACAAACTCTTGTCCTTTAGGTGAAGCAATTGTCATTACCTCATCCTCTTCATGAATGCTAATTTTCCAGTCGTTAAATGAAAGTCCAATTTCAGGTTGTACATCTTCATCTAACGCATAAGGAGGTTCTGTTGTGCTATTATAAAGCGAACCTAAAATGATAGGGTGGCGCGGATCATCATTGACAAAACCAAGTACCACTTCATCATCAGGGTAAGGGCGGAAAACCGCACCACCATTAGCACCAGCCGCAAAGTTTGCAAGGCGAGCATAAACAGTTTGTGTGGTTTCCTCTGCATTGTAAGCAGGAATTTCAACCTCAATTAACTCGTGCCCATCTGCTCCATTCTTGTATTGAATCACTTTGCCTATTAATAAACCAGAAGTTCGCGCCATTAGCGGATTTGAACTTTGAATATTAATTTGATACTTTTCTGCGTGAGGTACTTTCGAAATTCCAAATTGAACGTGACTGTGCCAAACACTGTTAACTAAAACGTGTTTAATTCCAGAAACCAGCGTATCTCGATCCCAAACGGATTGAAACCCTGTAATTGAAATGGTGTCACCAACTTTAAAAGCGGTTGTTCCTCCAATTTTTGAGGTTCCCTGTAATAATCCTGTTTCTTGACGCAGCACTTCATTGGCCAAATAAATTTCAATTTCTTTACTGCTTAATATTGCACCGTAATTAAGTGTGGTTTCCGTTTGGATATTCTCATGTATGGCATCTGAATTTCCATTTTTTAAATTCTCAATTCTGCGTTCCAAATTATCAATATACCAACCTGTTGCATAGTTTGCCTCACTTGGTATAGTTTCATCATAAACGGCCTCATACTCGAGCATATCTTCACCAAAAACCAATGTGTGTGCTGAAGATTCTGCAACTTTAGGGTTAATTAAATTTACAACTTCATCATCAATCAAGCATACATAACCACGTGCTTCCGCTCGGATCATCAAAAAATCCCAATCAGTACACTCGTATTGTGTCATATTCTCATGCTCTAGGTCTGTCCTTAGTTCGTTTTCAACCTGAAAAGACAATCCATCTGCACTGTAATTTTCTACTAATTTTTCAAGTACATCAAAATCTGTAACAACATCAATATCCTGATTGGCACTACCCGATTTATTCGCATCATGATGATAAAATCTAGTGCGTTTATTCAAGGTCATTCGGTTACAAACATGCCGACACTCAACATAAATGTTTAAGGAGCCATTGTTTTTAGCCACTACATTTTGTTTAATGATGTAGCCTTTAAAAACCGTTTCATTTTCATCATCTCTCCCTAGCTTTATTTCAATTTCTTTACCAGGTAAAAAGTCGATTTTTGCATTTTTAGGACGCGGTTCAAAATCATCAGCTTGTTCAATTTCAAACCCATCTTCACTTCCTTCATTTACCTCAATGTCTCTATAATTAAATTCTAATCGGGCACGTGGCACACGGTTCAACTCGTTTGACACCGACAGTCCTAACAAGGCATTCCAAACCTTGTCGCCATCAAGCAACACTTCGTAAGTAACCTTATTTGGATTTGGAATAGACATAGTTTATTTGAAAATCATTTTAGCAACTTCAATTGCAATGCGAAGTGATTTGGGTTGAGCAGACTTAGGTTGTTTTGCTACAATTGCAATGTAGCTGCCATATTTTTGCACGGCGTTTATCGCATGTTTTTGTGCAACAAAGTCTACCTTTATTCTTTTCTCTGGAGACTTTTTTCGCTCCTTTTTCGCTTTCTCAGTCAAACCAAATTTGACATCTCCACCCCTAAAGGCACATTTGGCAGTTGCCCTAATGGGAGCACCAGTCGTATCAAAATGAGAGTAAGTAATATTTACAGATTCCAAGTAGCCTAAAAACTCCATTGGTCCCCAGATCAATTTCATGATCTTAATTACATCATCTCCCTTCTTTTTATTACCGACATAGGCAACTGCCAAAAAATCCTCAATTTGATCTAAAACAGCCCTTTCACTAATTAATGGCAGTTTACCCAATGAACCTGTGCTGTCAAATAACAAATCAATGTCCATTATCTGTTCCTCTACTTTATTAAAATGGTAGTTAGATTCTTCTGCACCAATGACCTGATCGTTATAGTAATCTGCACCGTACGTAATCTTGTAAGATGAAGGATTAACTAAAACAGTATAAGACCCTTTTTCCACTTGTGGGTTATCTTTATCTAACCTTAAAATTTTCATATGGTTAGGTAAACCTATTCGATCTGCTATGTTGGAAATATCTGCCATTAATTATCTTTCTTTTTGTTCATTTAAAACCCGTAACACCTCACGCACCGTATCATCCAATAGCGCTCGTTGATTTTCAGGACTAAGTTGATTTTGTTTCTTTCGAGTCCTTTTTTTCCGCTTCTCTTCAGCATTGGCATTTTCGCCAATATGCAGGGTTACATTGAGTTCTTTAATATGAATTGCCATTAGATAAGGATGAAGTTTTGGTAGGTTAATGTCACCTTCTCAATCATGACCGAATTATTACCAGCTTTTAAATCACCACCTGACCAATTGGTTGGAAAGGCATTAAAGATGAGCCAATTTTTGACGGGCATATTTTGCTTATCTAAAAGTGAAACAAGGACATTACAGGGTTGTGTTTTCATAGTCATGATTGTTTTTTCACACCATTCATACAAACCTGTATCCGCTGTAAAACCTCTCGACAATGTAAGGTTCGTAAATGATCCCACACCAGTTAATGGCAACGAAAAACCATTGTTTCCGCCTTCTCTTTTGCTGGAATCTTTTCCTCCACCTCCAGAAAAGCTCAATCCACCAACTTCTTGAAATGCAGCATTAAACTTAAACTGCGGAAAAAGAAAGGATACATCAAAATGATAACCTGTATATGGAAAAGCTTTCGACATCTACTTATAAAATTTCAAAATCGTAACCTTCGTGCTGTAATGTGATGTTTTCGATTGCAGCTTCACTGCTTCCAGACTTCATTGTTATACCGTCAATTTTAGATGGCCATGCTTTATAAATAGTCCACGTCATTACAGGTGTTTGGGTTTCATCCAACAATGTCACAACTACCGTTCTTCTTGCTGCTTCGTCTGTTCGAATTTCTTTTAACCAATCCTGCATTTCACTATCGGCTTGAAAATATCCTCTCTTTAAAGATATTGTCTCTCCATAAACTGTTCTTCCTGGACTTTTCATTGGTGCAGTTCCGTCAATCATTGCGCCGTGCTCATATGAAATGACTTGTGTTTCATGCGTCATTCCTGAAACCTCTTGAAATCCAATTTTGGCTCCGCCCCAATCAACTGTAAAACGGTGTGTTGCTATTACATAATTACTACTCATGATATTCTTATTTTAATGATTATTGTTTATTCTTTATTTGATTTTATGCTTTTGTAAAGTGACTAAATTCGAGTATGATAAACTCTGCAGGACGCGCCACTGCCATCCCTATTTGAACGTTAATTTTTCCTTCTAAAATTTCTGTATCTGAGGTAGTGTCTTTTCCAACTCTAACAAAAAAGGCTTCTTCTAAACTGGCTCCAACTAAAGCACCTGCTTTCCATTGTTCCACTAAAAAACTAGTAACCATGGCTTTAATTTTAACCCATGTTCTAGCATTGTTTGGCTCAAATACAAATGGATTCATTGCTTTTAGAATGGATTCTTCTGCATAACTGAAAAATCGCCGCACAGAAATATAACGCCATTCATTACTGCCTCCAGCTAAGGTTCTAGCACCCCAAATAAGTGGTCCTTTCCCAGTAAAGGTTCTAATTACGTTAATAGATTTGCCTGTATCAGCATCTTCATTGAGTAAATCTTGCTCTGCATTTGAAACCTCAACCATTGGTTTAATAATTCCCTGCACCGCAATATTTGCTGGTGATTTCCATACACCTCTATCTCGGTCATTTTTACAATAAATACCAGCAACTGCTCCTTGCGCAGGAATTTGCTTCATATAAGCTTGAACCAATTCATTTGCTTTGATATAATCTTGATCTGTACTGAATAATTGACCTTCAATCATTTGCTTGCGCGACTGTGCTATATCAAAAAGTCCAACTATTGCTGTGAAAATGACATTAAGATCTACATATTGGCCGCTATTAAGTGCATTAAGAATTTCTGAATTATTCGCTCCTGCTGTATAGGTAAATGTAGGACTTGTATTTGTAACAAAATCACTATAATCATTTGACGCTAAATAGTCTGTAAACCACTGTGCATTTGGTTCAATAGTTGGAAATGTTGCAGAAAGCTTAGCATTTACGATATTAGAAAAATGAAACAAATTTGACACTTGATTCATGAAATTTGTGTTGGAATTTAGTGCCACTCTATATGACTCTAATGTATTATCAACCAAAGCATAAGAATCATCTAAATTTTCAACCAAACCAATTACAAAATCGAATAAATCTGTCAACTTTGCTTTATTTGCTGGACTTGCGTCTCTTGCTAATTGCTCTAAATCAGAATAATTATTATTCAACGCAACTAAATCATACACTTGACTATATTCTGTTGTCAACGTATTAATATCTGCGTTCACATCTGTCAACGCATCCTTTAGTGTAGAAGTTGAACCACCACTTAAAGTCAATTGACCTGTAGAAATGGCTGTTTTAGATGAATTGATTAACCAAGGATAATATACCGAACCATACTTAATGTCCTTAGAACTTGGAATAATCAAAGAACGAGTTTCAAGCGCCGTGGTTTCTGGTGTATGATAATCAATGATGGCGAATTTATCTTTTAGCTCCGCACATTTTGTAATCATTTGCGAACATAAAGTTCCATAGTCAGAAGGATCTAACCCTTCTTGATTACCGCCAACATTAAATTGGATATGAGCATCAGGCATTACTACAAGCGTAACTTCATCCAAATGATCTAACTCAGAAATTTGAGCAATTAATTCTCCATTTGCATCTGCAGCATTACTAACACTTTCATAATCTCCTGCAGAAATTATATAACAAGGACCTCCTCCATTTCTAAAATATAGATTTAATGAATCATATAAAAAGAAACGTTTGTCTGTTACTAGTTCATTTGCATTTAAATCAACATTAAAATGCGGTAAATAAGCACCACCAAACAGTGTTTCAAATTCGAACATGCTAGTGATTCGTTTTACTTCGCGAATACTCGTATTTTGATCGAGAGGAACCAATGCTGTAAACCCAATAAAGGCCGGAACAGCTGTTGAAACGCCTGCAATCGAATTAGGCAAAACGCTTTTTTCTTTGATGTAAACACCTGGTGTTTGAACAATCATAATTTAAATTTTAAAGGGTTATTGATTTACGAAATGTGAAAATTCAAGAATGATAAACTCAGCTGGTCGCACGGCGGCCAATCCAATTTTAACAATCATTCTTCCTTCCAAAACATCTTGCTGTGTCATTGTAGTTCCTAAACCTACATTCACGAAATAAGCTTCTTCTGGAGATGCACCTGTCAAAGCACCCTCTTTCCAAAGTCCATTCAAATAAGACTTTATCATAGAACTTACTTTCACCCATGTTTTGGCATCATTGTTTTCAAAAACAAATTGTGCAGTAGCCTTTTTAACAGATTCTTCTACCGTTATGAATAAACGACGTACATTAATATAACGCCATTCATTGTTATTACCATCTAAGGTTCTTGCGCCCCAAACAACTGTTCCTTTACCAGCAAACTCACGAATAGCATTGATTGATTTTCCTGATGTTGCATCAACATTTAAATGCTCTTGATTAGCATCTGAAATTTGAACTGACGGTTTTATAACTCCTTGTAAAGCTAAATTTGCAGGTGCCTTCCAAACTCCGTAATCACGATCAACCTTAGCATATACCCCCGCCATTAATGCAGAAGGAGGAACAATTACTCTATTAACAGCGTTCACTGAATTTTGAATGTTCTGATAATCTGCAGATCCAACAACTGGTGAACCTGGAAAATTGCTTTCATCAACCCCCACACGAACTACAGTTTTAAGTGTTGGATAATAAGCTGCTCCGTAAGAAGTATCATTACTCGTAATTGCTTGTGATCTATAATCTGTCAAACCTCCAGGAACATCTAATAAATCCATTCCATTTGGAGAATCAATCAAAGTAAATTTGTCTTTCGTGGCTGCACATACTCCCATTGCTGCAGAAACTACAGTTGCATAATTTGATGCAGACAGCTTTACTGCTTCAGGGAAAGCAATTAGCGTTGGTTCGTCCATCTTTTCAATCAATGGAATACCTGTTGTTGCAGTAAAATGACTCTCCTTAACTCCATCTGAAAAATCTTCAATCTTGATAATATAACAAGCACCACCACCATTCATAAAATAAAGTTGGATCGCTTCATAAAGGAAAAAATCAGTCTCTGGCATAGCTGCTTGAGATCCTGTGAAAGTGAATTCATAACTTTTACCAACATCACCTGAAACTGGATCTTTAAAATGATCTTCAAACTCCTTTAGGGAAGTAATTCGAATTGGTTTTCCAATTTCACCACCTGCCGCGTATCCCAAAAAAACAGGAATAGCTGTTGATACTTGAACGATTGATGGAGGTAGAATCGATTTTTCTTCGACATACACTCCGGGTGTTGCATATTTACTCATAGTTTTATTTTTAATTCTTATTTGTGTTGTATTTGGTTATCATCATTTTCAGGATCATTTGTTAAAGGATCGTAAATAATATTTCCGTCTTGATCGTATTGTGGGTTTGATATTCTAGCATCTTGAATTACTGCCACTGGGTCTGGAATAAATGCTGGGTCCAATTCCAACATTTTTATTTGATACATGGCATATGGCTTTTGCTCACCTCCTAAATTCGACCACATATTGTTCGAATCCTCTAGGCTAATATTGTGGTAATTTATTTCCAGATTAAATTCTCGCCCAACAGGGTCTGTTAACGTGGCAGGAATAATAATTCGTTGATATGGTTTTCCCTGAAAGTATTGCAGCACACGTGTTAAACGCGTAAGTGTATTTTCATAATTTGGAGAATCTCCTTCTGAATGGAACGCAAACAAAACGTAAAGATTAACTCTCATGGCTGAGATACCGCCCATTGGGTTTTTATTTGCTGTATTACTAGTTGGCGGATTAGGAACTGGGTTAAGATGATTTTTATAAACTTTATCCTCCTCAACATTAATCAATGTCACATCAATTGAACTACCAGAGTCATTTGCCTTATTTACACTTCTCAAACTCACCTGACTAGGTGTGTCTGGATAGATGAGCTTGAAGTGGTCATCCAGTCCTTTGACAATTTGTTTTAATGCTTTAGCAATCATTTGTAAATATGTTGAGCGTTCAGAAAATTGTGATCTTTTTTAAATGAAAACCAATAAACAACTGTTTATCAATTATTAACATTCAATTTTATACCGTCAAAATTTTGCAAGAACTCGGGTTGATGGATCAATGATAGAAATTGCTTGGATAGAAAAACAATCATTTTTTAGCAACAGACACTTTTGTTTTAGGAACAGGCAGATTTGAACAAAATCCACGTATTTGTACGCAAAAACTATAAAAACTGATCCAAAACACTTAAAAAACAGCCGTTTATATCAATAATTGATTCATTTTTACATTTTACAAATTCAGCAAATAGGGTCTTTATGCTTATTTATTAGAATTTTAACACTTATAGAGGTGAAATTGGTACAAAAATTGCCCACTAAACTATATTCAATACAGAATACCAAATAATTCATAACATATGCGTTGGCGATTTTTTACACTTTTCAATTTCTTAACCTTTTTAGGGTTTAGTCAATCCAATACGTTTGAAGTTTTTAAAGACACCTCTGGATTATTAGGTTATAAATTAGATGAAGATGTAAAAATTGCTCCTATTTTTCAGGATGCTCACGAATTTCAAAATGGCTATGCAAAAGTTCGTTTAGATGATCAATATGGAATTATAGACACTTCAGGAGCCTGGTTTATTGAAGCCAAAAATGAGCGAATTTCGCCTGTAGTTGATGGCCATTATATCACCTATAAAGATTCGCTATTTACAGTTTTCAAATTAGATGGTACACCAATATTTAGTGATCGTTTATTAGATTTTAACTTAACTGAATACACGAGCTTTCTAAGCAATTTAGACAGTTATTCAGATGCAGGTTTAGTTGTTCGTGTTATTGAAATGCATGTGGTTGAAGCTTGCAGAATTGGACACTCAGAAGTTCCATTACTTGCTTCAAAAAGTATTTTAGAAAATTATGATGCCACTCGCTGGTTTTTGAACCAATTAAAGCACTAAATTTTATTCAATTACTTCTTTCGTTTTTTAGCTTTTTCGCGTTTTTTATACGCCGCACCAATGGCTAATCCAACCAAACCAGCTCCAATTATAGTTCCCCAATCCGTTTCATATTGTGTTTCATTAATATAAATGACTTCAGGTTCTGGCGTAACTGTTGGTTTCTTTTTGATTCCAATAGCGTAATCGTGTTCGAGGCGAGAAGAGGGATTCAGCAATATATCTTTAGCACGAGAAATCAATTGAAAAAGTTTATTTGCTGGTGCTGAATTGAAATGTTTATCTGGATGAAACTCAAGCGCTTTCTTTTTATATGCCTTTTTAATTTCTGCGA
>CAKZPK010000352.1 GCA_937139035.1 uncultured Crocinitomix sp.
CACCGCGTTCGTGTTTTGCAATAAATGCCTGAATTAATTCCGTTGTTTCATCTGTAGAATCATCCAGTACCTGAATTTCTAATAATTCATCTGGGTAGGATAATCCAGCTGCAGAATTTAATAGACGTTCAATAACATATTTTTCATTGTAAACGGGTAACTGTATTGTAACGCTATAGTTCTTAATTTCTGTTGGTTGGGGTTCGGTTTTCTTTTTACGGAATAACGCAATTACCATTACGTACAGTTCGGGAATCACACACACTACAAGGGCCAGGTTCAATCTGACCCAAAATATGAATTATACCTCTTTCATTTTTTAGTTGACTGAATAAATGCGGGTAAAATAAAAAGGTCGAGTAGAAGTGCGGTTAATATTCCGATTAAAAAGATCCATGCAAAAGGACTTAGCCAAGTTAGGTTTGAAAATCCAAATGTAATAAAACCTGCTGTTAATACGGCACTTGTTACGAGTACCGGATAAAATCCTATTTTCTGTTTTTTGTCTTGCAGCATAATATAAATCGAGTCATCAACACAAAGCCCTGCCAAAATCGTGAGCAAAAATAACGATTGAGGATTAATTTCAAGCCCAAACAATGGCATTAATAAAACAACTAGCATTAATGGGATTAGATTGACGAGCAATAAAACAACTCCTTTCAAAAAGGAACGCAACAAAAAACCAATTAATAAAACAGATAATAAAACACCAATGGACCAACCTGTTATAAGGTTACGGGTAAAGGTATAGGTTCCTTTATCTGCGAGGTAAGCTGGTCCGGTTAAATTAAAACGAATGTTTTCGTCTGAAATGATTTGAAACAAACTATCAAGGGTTTCATAATGTTGTAATGATTGATGTAATCCTGGGTGTTGATAACCAATTATAGTATTACCCAAGTTAGCATTTTTAGCTACAACTTGATTGCCTCCCCATTGATCATAGCGCTCTTCCAAATCCGTTCGAGTTTGTGCCGAAATTTGATTTGGAATTTTATATGCAGCAGGGTTTCCGTTGATTGCAAAACGGTGGTTTCGCTTAACAATTGTAACTGGGCTTATTACATAAAGCGGATTGAATAGTTCAGCCAGTTTGTTTTCTACTTGCTCAATTTTTTGTAAGCTGTTAATGGTCCATAAACTGTCTTTATCTTTATACTGGATTGATATTTTTAAGGTATTGGAACCGTAAAAATGATTTGCAATTATTTCCTGACTTTTGCGCAAACTTGAGTCGTTTGACAATAAACCAGTGTTGGAAGTATCAATTTTAAAATTGTTGAATAGAAAATAGAGTAGAATCGCCAATACAGCAGAAAGTTGAACTAATAATAGGCGTTTTGTTGGACGAAATCGGTTTACTAATGATTGGCAAAAACGTTGAATGTTTTCAATTCGGTTATAGTCTATATATTTTTCACGCGGGCTCATTAAGTGAATGGCAATAAACCGTGAGCTTAAATAGGCAATGATTACTGCAACAATTGCAACTAAAGAAAGGGCTGTTAAATCACTGTTTTTAGAAAGAATAAGAAATACTACAAATCCAAAAATATTGGACAGTGAGGTTAAGAAAATAGGTTTCGCTAAATTTTTCTTTAGGATAGATTTAAGGTTTTTAGCCTTAATGCTGCTTTTTGCTAATTCTGCTTGATGATAAAGAATATGCATTAAGTCTGTAAAAGAAAAAATAATAATCAAACAGGGGAGTGCAATCATTTGCACATTAAATGAAATGTTCAACGCAAACATAAAAATCACCGTAAACGAAACATTGAAAAGAATAATAGCAGCAATAAGTAGCAGTCCTTTTAATGATTTGGTTAAAAGGTAGAAGGAAAGTAGAATTAAACCTATACAAATCCCTCCTAAAACAAGGGTTTCTTGCGCAAGTTCTGATCGAATTTGATCTTGCGCCAAGTTCTTTTGTAAGATTTGAATTTCGCAATTAGCGGTGGTTTCGTTGAGCGCTTTTAATTCATTGATTGATGTCTCATTAAGACCATTTTCGCATTGAACATATAGCAAAGCGTATAATCTGTTGTTAGAGATGTACTTTTCAAATACGTCCGAATAGCCATCATCTTTGCTTGCCCATTGGTTAAATGAGGTTTTATTGTCAAGTGGTATATGCGGTATAAATTCAATTTTGAACGCACCTTTTTTTGGAATTTCAAGGTTGGTAATACTTGAAACACTTTCCACTTCATTAAATTCGGTAACAATTGTTGCTATTGAATCCATTAATAAATAGTCGGCGTAGGTTTTCCAGCCATTGGTGTGCTCCAAAATTATGATTGGATTTTCTTTTTGAATAGGATAATTAGCTGCTAATGCTTCGTATTCTTGCACGGCTTTATCATCTGCAAGGCGCAACCCTGACAAATCAGTCTCAAAATGAAGCCGAGGAACTAGAAATGCTCCAATTGCTATAATAAGAATGATGAAAGCGAGTGTCCATTTCCTATTCATCTCGCAAAAGTTTTTCTAGAAAAGGATCTATTTTAGTTGCAATCGTTAAATGTCCTATCGCATTGGGGTGACTGTCATGCGGAGCAAATGTTTGAGTATCGTCTTCAAAATCAAATTTAACGTCTAGCCAAGGTAGGGAGGGTAAGTTTGCATGCAAGGTTTTCGTTTCTGCAGTTTGATCCAAACAAACTAAACCAAATTTTATGTTTGCTTGCTTACACATCTTTTGCATTTTTTCAAATAAACAAGTTGTCAATGCCACTTCATCCAGTTTTGCATCTTTATACTGTTCACTCATGGTTTGAAACCAATTAATAGATGCTAGATATTCACGCCCATACCAATTTTCGTGCATATTACTCCAGTTAGCAAATTGGGGTTCGCAATCGCATGAATTAATATAGGGGAATTTGGCATCTGCCATCACTGTGTCAACTGATTCAGATGAGTGTGCATAACCTAGTTTTAGATTCTTACGATACGTTTGCGATAAGCTATTCCGCATAAAATGAAAAGAGGAGAAGTTAAGTAAAACGGCATCCGTTTCTCCTTCTAAAATGATTTTCTCTAATTGTAAAAGGGATTGCACAGTTCCGTATCCTATTACGCCTTGGTTCTCTAACTGCCATTCTGGATGATTTTCTTGAATGTTAGCAGCAAAGGTCTCGTTGTCATTTACACCATACCCGTAAGTGAAGGAGCAGCCTAAGAAAGTCACTTTTGCTTTATTTGAATCAGGAGTTGCACCAGGGGTGAAACGCCTATTTTCAGTCGTGTGTATGGCATCAAAATGAACTGCATTGTTTAGTACAATGGAATAATTTCCTGGTTTTAGCGCAATACCTAAAGAATCATCTGCCAAATAAGCATATGCTGGTTGCATGTCAACTTGATAGTCTACCGTTTGATAACGCCTGTAACCAAGAATTAACAAAGCCAATTCAAAACATACAAATGTTAGAATTGGGTAGTAAAGTCCCCATTTAAATATTTTTTTGATTTTAGTTTTCAAAAAGCAAGCAGCATGTTAGGACCCCAAATTTATGCATTTGTTCGTATATTTCGCACTTTCTTTTTTGCTGTGCGCAATTAGTTTGGCGCCTGTTGTTAATAATGAATGTAATTCTGGGCATATCGGCTTATTATCATGATTCCGCGGCGGTTTTAATCGTTAACGGTGAAATTGTGGCTGCAGTTCAAGAAGAGCGCTTAAATCGCATTAAAAACACTTCTGTATTTCCTGTAAAAGCAATTCAATTTTGTCTAAGTCAACACGAAATTGATTTAGAAAGCGTGGATGCAGTTGTTTTTTATGACAAACCCTTTTTAAAGTTTGAACGGTTATTAGAGAATTTTTATGCAAATGTTCCAAAGGGATTGAGTGCCTTTTTAAAGTTCTTGCCAGAGTGGAGTCAAAAAAAGATTTTCTTAAAAAAGGAGATCAGACGTGAATTGGCTGAGTTATATCCAAACTCTAAACGAAAAATAGAGTTGTTATTTTCTTCGCATCATCTATCACATGCGGCAAGTGCTTTTTATCCTTCACCTTATAATGAGGCAGCTATTCTTACTATAGACGCTGTAGGTGAGTGGGCTACCGCTTCAATTGGACATGGGGCTGGAGCGAAGATTGAATTGCTTAAGGAGATGCATTTTCCAGATTCGGTTGGTTTGCTTTATAGTTCGTTTACTTATTTCTTGGGTTTTAAAGTTAATAGTGGCGAATATAAATTAATGGGGCTCTCTCCATACGGAATAGGGGATTCAGAAGAAACTAAAAAGTTCGTTGAAAAGATTAAGTCAAGTTTAGTAGAAATTTTTGAAGATGGATCTATCCGATTAAATCAAGCTTATTTTAAATATCGCCATGCTTTAAGAATGATCAACCAATCAAGATGGGAAAAGCTTTTTGGGATTACCAAGAGAAAAGAAGGGGGGACGCTTAATCAGCAACATGCAAATTTAGCTTTGGCCATTCAGCAAGTAACAGAGGAGATTATTTTAAAGATGGCAAAAACCGCTAAAGAATTGACGGGTAGCAGCAATTTATGCTTAGCTGGTGGTGTTGCATTAAACTGTGTGGCAAACGGCAAGTTAAAAGAAAGCGGATTATTTGCAAATGTGTGGGTGCAGCCTGCGGCGGGAGATGCTGGAGGAGCATTGGGGGCAGCATTGGCTGTGTTTTATGCGCATAATCCTTCAGTTAATTTAAAATCCAATAACAATCAAGATTTAATGCACGGCGCTTTGTTGGGGCCTGAAATTTCAAATAAACAAATTGAGGAATATTGTAATGAAAATGGAGTAAAGCCAAGTGTTTTTGCGAACAGTAATGATTTGTGCCAATATGTTGCTGAGCAGTTGTTTGCCAATAAAATTGTTGGTTGGATTAATGGCAGATCAGAGTTTGGGCCAAGAGCATTGGGTGCGCGTAGTATTCTAGCCTCTCCTTTGGCTTTGGATATGCAATCAAAATTGAACTTGGCGGTTAAGTTTAGAGAAGATTTTAGGCCTTTTGCACCGATCATGTTAAAGGAAGAGGCTGCAAAGTATTATGATGTGGAACATCCCGCACATTATATGCAATTTGTTCATAAGATTAAGTCAGAATTTAGATTAGATTTGCCTGTGAATTATGCGCATTTGCCGTTTGAAGAGCGTCTGAAAATTCCAAGATCAAAATTTCAAGCAATTACGCATGTTGATTTTTCTTCAAGAATTCAAATTGTTGATAATGAATGTTTAGTGATGTTTAACTTATTGAATAGGTTTAGGTCGGTTTCGGGTTCAGGAATTTTAGTGAATACTAGTTTTAATAGAAATGGGGAGCCAATTGTCTGTAATTTAAAAGAGGCTTTTGACTGCTATGAAAATACAGATATATCAATATTGGTGATTAATAATTATATCTTCGAAAAAAAAGAAATCAATGCTTGAGGTATTTAAAGATTTAATCGCCTATTTCAAAGAGCGAAAAAAAATGTGGTTATTACCCATTGTGCTAATATTGATTTTTATTGGTTTAATAATGATATTCGGCCTAGTAACTGGTTTAACGCCATTTATCTATCCGTTAATTTGATGAAAGAGAGTAAAGAACAATATCGCGATTTACTGCTAACATTATTGCTGTTAGGAATAATCTATTGGTTTAAGCGTTGGGATATCGTGTTGATTATTGCAGCCGTATTTATAGTAATAGGGTTTGCTATTCCTCAATTCCGTTATTTAAATCATTTGTTTTGGAAGTCGATAACAAAGTTTTTGCAATTGGTTTTTCAACCTATAATTGGCACACTTCTCTTTTTCCTTGTTTTAACACCAATCGGCTTGTTGTCGCAGGTTTTTAAAAAGAAGAAACCTGTAAATGGATCTACTTTTGTGTCAGTAGATCGTAAGTTTGACATTGATTTCTTTAAAAAACAATGGTGATGCGCGCATGCAGCCACTCATTAGGCTTTAACTTGTTTTCTAAGTAAGAGTTAAAAACCGTCCATCTAAAATTTTCTAGCATTTTCTTTGTAAGGAAAACATTTGTTTGTAGACAGAATATTTAAAGCAATTTGCAATTTGATTGGACAATTAGTAATTGTATTTAAAAGTCTCCATCTCTTGCTGTATATACACTGTGTCAAACATTAAATATGAAAACAACATTAAAAGAGCTGCATCAAGCCGCGCAATATTTATCAGCTGCGGGAATCAGTTATGTTAATCATCAAGAGGACGATAGTCATACCAATTTAGGTTGGGATTCGGAAAAGAAAAAACTGCTGACGCATACTTTTGGTACAAAAAAGCACCAGCTTGCCATCTCTGTTGAGCTTGGTCAGCTTGAATGGCTTCAAAATGGGAGTTTAAAAAGCTCCGTTTCATTGGTGGAATCAACACATTTAGAAATTCTAGACTGGATAAATAATCATGCGCTAAAGCAAGGACTGCCCGAGTATTTGTATGAGTTTCATTACGAATTGCCGTATCCACCAATTAAAAATGATCACAAATACACTTTTGATTCTGCCGAGATGAATGAGTTAACTAGCAAGTGGGATATAGGTTTAAATGCTTTTCAACAATTTTTAGGAGAATTGAAATGGACTTCACCAATTCGTGTTTGGTCGCATCATTTTGATTTAGGTTTTTATGTTCAGATAGATCGTGCTGGCACATTGTTTATGGGCGGTGGATTAGCAGTGCCTGATACTTTGGTTGACGATCTTTATTTTTATGTTTCCGGTTGGAAAAATGGACAAGCCGTAGAGACTAAATCATTTGGTGTATTAGATATTGGTGAATGGCGATCTGATTGGAAAGGAGCAACATTAGCTGCAACTAATATGAATGAAAACTTAGTAAATCTATTCCTGAAATTGACCAAAGATGTATTGCAAAATAATAATTAGGACAATAGCTGTTTTTTGAGTTCAACTATTGTAAGATTTTGAAGTGTAAACCGACTATTTAAAAAACAAAAATTATGAGTTTATTAGATTCCGTAATCAATTATTTAAGAGGAAAAGAAAAAGGTGATAAAATAGCTGCTCCAGAAGGTGTTTGTGCTATTTGCTGGGGGCATTCAGAGTATGATAATCAAGTACGTGAAATTGTTCGAGATCATCAAATTGATGTGAATGCAGGTCGTGAAAATTATGCATTCATTCAAGATTTCGTTGTTAAGCATGTAGATGGAATTAGACTAAAAAACACGCCAACTGGTGCTGTATGTCCAGTTTGCAGCAAAAAATGAATATAACGCCGCCGTAACATGTTTTACGGCGGTTTGTTTGCATACCTCCTTGAGCTTATGCAGTTTTTCCAATTGTAATGTCTTTGTTATTCAATAGATATTAATCATTTCTAAGTTTATTGTTAGTGTTTATACAAAAGTTTCTAAGTAGAATAGCCCACGTATTAACAACGTATCAATTCTAAAAGGTATTAATACGCTCTGGTTTTAGGGCTTTTATAGTTAACATTGTTACCCTTCATCTATTTAAATGTTCACTTTTTAGATAAATAGGGATACCTAACCTAACTAACAGCTTGACAAACCCAAATGAGAATAGAACCATTTTGATTGGTTGTGATGAATTGTCACATCTGTCTATTATGTTAAATGCATTAAGTCAGCCAATCTTTAATAATTATGCGGTGCTTACATTTTCAAGACCGGATCAATTGTTGCGTTCCGTGGCGCCTGATAAAATTGCGCTTGTCATTTTGGGGTTTAAAGAGAATCAATTTGTCGTTAATGAGTTTTATTCAAAGCAAACGCATAAAAGTGTTTCTCTTTTTTGTTTTACTCGTGAGAATAATTTGCCGTTAAATTGGCCAACTGGAACAAATGTATTTACATATCCACTTACTTTAGCACTTAATGAGTCTTCGATTGCTAGTAGGCTTTCATCAGTTTTGTCTTTGTTAAATAGACCGGCTGTTGGAAGCCTTCAATCTTTCGTCCCTGTTCAAAACGGAAGCGTAGGAGTAAGAGATTTAAGCCGTTATGCGCTTGAATTGGATCAGAAAAATGCAGTGTTGGATAAAATCAAGGCCCAAGTAGAGTTAATAGCCACCAACGCATCTAAGCATGTTCGGTCTGATTTAAGGTCAATTTTAATGATGATAAAGCAAGCAAAATCTGATCAGCGTTATTGGAATGAGTTTAAAGAGTATTTCAACCGCATGAATCCAGGTTTTTTTCAAACACTTTCTCAAAAACACCCTTCTTTAACTGCCAAGGATCTTAAATACTGCTGTTACTTGCGTATGAACTTGTCTAATAATGAAATCACCCGACTTATGGGGATCAATCAAGAAAGTGTACGCACGCATAAGTATCGCTTAAAAAAGAAAATGGCGCTCAGTAAAGAGGAGAACTTAGAGCATTATCTTATTCGAGTAAATTCTCGTCCTGGAAGAATCACCGCTTAGTTAGTTTTTTTTTGTATCTATTAGTTTGTGAGTTGTTTGCGGGTCTTTATCTAAATTATAGGTTTTAGTTGTCCTAGGCTCTTTTTTTTGCAAATCATTTTATTAAAACAGCCTAGAAATATCAAAATTCAGGAACTTAACGTTATAGCTAGCGGCGTCATATGTGTTGAACGATTCCAGATACAAATCCACTTCTTTGTCTAATTAAACTACTGTCTCATTTCAAGGAGTAGCAAATTGTATTGCATAAACTATAACTGTCTACGAATTGTCTACGCGAAAAAAAATACTGTGCACAATTCGTATATGATCAAACCTTTGAAGCGAATCAATTCCTGCATAAGTTTGTTAAAACAGAAGAAACAGCTGTTTGATAACCCAAAACACCAATGTTAGATAAAGCATTACAATTTACAAGTACTGTATTGAATCAGTTCCTTAAAGTTACATTCAGTTTGAATGAAAATAAGGTGGTTATAAATAACCTGATTTCTCCAAATGGTGATATTCCAGAGGGGAATAAGAATAAAATGGTGCTTTCTTTATTAAATATTGAGCAAGAAACAAATAAGCAATTTTATGGACGCAACCAGCAGTTAGAAGATGGTTCATTTAAAAATGTCAATCCGGCAGAAAGGTTTAACCTAGATCTACTGTTTTCTTCAAACTTTCAAGATTATTCTGAGACGTTGAAGTTTTTGAATGCAACAATTCAGTTTTTTCAAGCAAATAGCACTATGGATCGACAAAGGTATTCCAATTTGCCTGAGGGAATAGATCGTTTAAATTTTGACATTGAGAAAATTTCATATCATGAAATGCATAGCTTATGGAGTGCAATGGGGGCTAAATATCAGCCCTCTGTAATTTATAAAATGCGCCTAGTATCAATTCAGGCGGATGAAACAATTCAAACAATTCCATCTGTTACTGGAACTAATAATAATACGTTACCAAATAAATGAATACCTACTCAACAATAGCAGAACTTGAATTGAGGCATACTTATTTTGCTTCAGGTAAATGTGCTGCAATTGCTATAAAACCTACAAAAGAAACAGCTGAATTATTGCAGAAATACAATTTTATGATTCGAAATATTGCTGGAAAATATGCTATTGTGGTGGAGGATAGGAAAAGTTTGCCTGAATACTTTACATATATTAATCAAGTTTCTGGTTTAGATGCTTTTACATTTAATTTGGAGGTGGATCAACCTGACTTTTTTATTTACACAGACATTTCTTCTAAACAGTTAGGAACTTATAATTATTCCACCTCAAATCAAACAGATGGAAATGTGTTGACCTCGAATTTGGTTGCAGATACAGATGTTTTCGCCACTGTTAAGCTATGTTTTAATGATTTGATTAACAATGAGAATACAACGTATCGAATACAATTTCAGCCTCGTGTATCTGAATGGATCTATTATATAATTAACCGCAGTGGCTTAGAATTTAGTAATGTAGCTATAAAAACAAGTGGAAACACACCATTTGAAGGGCCTACAAGTTCCACTGTGCCAACTGGTGAATCAGCAATTACTTTTAAATCTAATGAGCCAATAACCATGTTGGAAGTGAGTAAGGTTAGATATGATTTGGTAGAAACAAGCCAGAACAGTGATTTACCCAATGGTAGGATAATAATGAAAGGATTACCGCAAGCCGGCCCAATAAATACAGTAGTTAACACAGAAAATAATGAGGAGCAATTTACCTCCTTACTATACTTATACATATAATAATTTAATATAAAGTCTATGATTGAATCAAACATCAAATCTCCAGGTGTCTATATTAACGAAGTAAACGGATTTCCAAATTCAGTAGTGCCAGTTGCTACTGCAGTTCCAGCGTTTATCGGATATACACCTCAGGCATCATACGAAGGGAAATCGTATACCAATGTGCCGCAGAAAATTACTTCGTTTGCGGAGTTTAATGCCATTTATTGTTATCCAGACCCGCCTGCACCAGCAAGCCCTGCAAAACAATATGCGCCATCTTATTATTTGGTAAAAGAAAAAAGTCAACCCGAAAAAGGCGATTATATGCTCATTGAAGGTGATTTTTATTCTATTGTACCAGATCCAAACACAGTTTACTACTTGTACAACAGTATTAAATTGTTTTTTGAAAACGGCGGCGGTGATGCTTATATCGTTTCTGTTGGAACCTATGGAGCACCTTCTGGTAAACCAATGGAACCAGGCGCTCAAATTGTAAATCCAAATGTTTCTTTGGCTGATTTGCAAGGAGGGTTGGCATTGTTGAAAAACGAAATGGAACCAACCATGTACGTTTGCCCAGAAGCTACATTGTTAGATGTAGCAAATAATTCAACACTAATGCAAGGTATGTTATTGCAAAATGAAGACATGCAAACTGCGGTTAGTATTTTTGATATTATTGGAGGACGAAACCCTGATCCAATCATGTATATGGATGATATTACGACATTCAGAAATGGAACAGGTACAAATGGATTAAAATATGGAACAGCATATTATCCATTCATTGGTACAACCATCATGCAAAATGAGGATGTAGATTATACAAACCTGTTTGGTGGAGACATAAAGCAGTTAGAGCCGCTATTGAATCCTCCTGCAAATCCAAATGCAAGTGCAAAAACGATTATGGACGGAATTTCTTCTGGTTCTGATTTAACGGTTCAGCAAAACAATAATGCGTTAATCAATGCAAGTCCTGTTTACGGATTGATTATTAAGCATATTTTAACGGATGCAAATGTACTGCCTCCAAGCAGTGGAATGGCCGGAGTAATTACTACTACAGACAATAATGAAGGGGTGTGGAAAGCGCCAGCAAATACAACTATTATAGGTTCGGTAAGTTTGCCAATTCGTTTGTCTGAAGCGCAACAAGGCGGTTTAAATATGGATGCAGTTTCTGGTAAATCAGTAAATGCAATTCGCTTTTTTAACGGATTAGGAATTTTGGTTTGGGGAGCTCGAACTTTAGATGGGAACAGTTTGGATTGGAAATACTTGCCAGTTCGCCGTACTATGACATTTTTAGAGCAGTCTTGTAAACTGGCAGCGCAAGCTTATGTTTTTGAGCCGAATGATAAAAATACATGGGAAGCTGTAAAAGCTATGATTGGTAGTTTTTTAACAACCATTTGGAAAGAAGGAGGTTTGCAAGGAGCATCTGCAGCTGATGCGTTTTCAGTTGAATGTGGTTTAGGAACTACAATGACTTCTGAGGATTTGGCAAACGGATTCATGAAAGTTTCAATTAAAGTAGCGGTAGTTCGTCCTGCAGAATTCATCATCTTGACATTCCAGCAGCAAATGGCAAAATCAAGCTAAATAAAACAATCAAAAATTAGGTTCATTACTACACTATGAGTGATGAGCAGATAAAAATTTTATAAAAAACTAAAAACTTATATTATGGCTGATGACGGAAGCAAACAGAATGCTACATGGCCCATGCCCAAATTCCGATTTGAGGTGGACTTAGGAACCGAATTGAAAGGAGTCGCTTTTCAAGAGGTATCAGGAATGGACGTTGAAAATCAAATTATAGAATACAGAAAAAGTAACAGCAAGTTATTTTCTACAGAGAAAATGCCTGGCATTGTTAAGTATGGTAATGTAACCATGAAAAGAGGTGTCTTTGTGAATGACAATACTTTTTGGGATTGGCATGCTGAAATTTCAATGAATACAATTAAAAGACGAACTGTAATCATCAAATTATTAGATGAAAACGGGGATGTTACAATGCAATGGACATTGGATAATGCGTGGCCAACCAAAATAACCAGTACAGATTTAAAGTCTGATGGGAATGAGGTAGCGGTTGACACATTAGAGATTGCGCATGAGCAACTAACAATTAAAAATGGCAAGTAATTACCCGGTTGGGTTTTACTTTAAACTTTCCTTTAAAGGGGCAGATGCAGCGTTTAACGAAGCATCTGGCCTTTCTAAAGAACTCAGTGTTGAAGAGGTTGTGAGCGGTGGTGAAAACCGATTTAAATACCGCCTTCCAACAGTGGTAACTGGGCAAAACTTGGTTTTAAAAAGAGCTTTAATACCGGATGGGTCTGAACTGCTAGATTGGTGTGCTTCTACAATGGATGACGGGTTAGTTGCGCCAATTGTGCCAAATGATGTTTCTCTCAGTTTGTTGGATGAAGATGGAAACGTAAGTAAGATGTGGACATTTTTTAACGCATATCCAGTTAAGTATAGTGTTTCAGATCTCAAGGCACAGGAAAGTGAAATAGTAATGGAAACTTTAGAGTTGGCCTATACCTATTTCGAAATTTCGGATGACACATCCGTTTCAAACCTATTTGATTGATAAAATATGCCAGTAGAAATTAGAGAAATTGTAATTAAAACAGTGATTCATACTAAGGACACTGTGGCGAATGCAGATAGAGACGAAGCCGAAACAGAGGCATTAAAGCAAGAATTGTTAGAGGCTTGTAAAAGAATGATTAATCAAAACGTAAAACGCGTTGCATATAAAAGATAACTGATTAAAGATGGGAGCAGGACTGCAATTATTGCGAATAATGGCTTATGAGGATGAGGAGTTTCAAAACTCCTTTAAAGGTAAGCCATACACTGTAATGATTAACCCAGAATCATTGAAGTGGGATCGCAGTGTTGAGTATAACACAAAACAATCGCCCGATTCAAGTTCAGCGTCTCAAAAATATCGAAGTACGCCGAGTGAAAAACTATCGTTTGATATTGTTATTGACTGTACAGGAATTGTTGATGCCAAAAGGGTTGACTTGACCGCTGAGATTAATTTACTCGAAAAAACAGTTTACACTTATAACGGTAAAATTCACCGCCCAAATTTTGTCAAAGTGCAATGGGGTAAAAACTTAGTTTTTAAGGGTGTTTTAACAACGTTTGATACTTCTTATAGCCTTTTTAAACCTGATGGAAGTCCGCTAAGGGCAAAAGTGTCTCTTGCTTTTACCGAATATATTTCGCCATCAACAGTAAAAAAGGAAGATAAAAAAGAGTCGCCAGATGTTACGCATTTAGTAAATGTGGTTGAAGGGGATACATTGCCAGGTTTGTGCCAAAAAATATGGAATGACAACTCTTATTTCGTTCAGGTAGCACA
>CAKZPK010000353.1 GCA_937139035.1 uncultured Crocinitomix sp.
CATTTCCTCATATATTGGATTTTTTGAGGTTAACTCATCAATTCTACTTGGCAAACTAGGGTATTGACCGAAATAAATTCCTCCAAACACCCCACCTGGATAACTCATATAATAAACTGTAAAGTCTGGACCAATAGATTCCCTTATCCTAAAAAGTTCAGGAAGTGAAAATTCAAAATTAAAAATTTGATATAAGTCTTTGCCATCACTATTTGAAATTGGTTCAATAATTTCATTACTACTCGTCTTTTGCTCCTCAACTACCTCAGGTTCCTTTTCTTTTGTACACGAAATTAACAGTGTGAGTATTACCAGAACAAATGAATATTTAAGCATATTTTGCCTCTTTATAAATCAAAATTATACTCATCCTTAATAAATGCCTCAAATTTTACCCACTCCACTTCGGCATTATCATTTTCGCACCATGGATAAGCATCATTATAGTCGAATATTTTACCAAAATCGTCAGAAGACTTGTCGCAACACATCAGAAATAAGTGATTAGAACCCCACTCTCCTATTGCTATAAACATTTTATCATTTTTAGCCGGTTTATTGACATTTGCACGTTCCAAAAACTCATTTCCATATAAATCAATTCCCCATTTTGTGTTAGATAAAGAACTTTCCAAGCTAAACAACTCTCCTATATTTAACTTCTCAATTGAATTAAAATAGACCTCAGGAATAACAAGGTTGTTGTTCACATATTCTTCACTAAAATATTTTAGGTAAGCCTCCTTTATTGGTTTTATAAAATCTGCTGCTTTTTCTTGATTCATGTGTTTGTTTATTCAGCTCTTTTAATGCGATTTTCTGTAATAATCATCAAATGAGCGCTAGGACGTTTTTACCTTTTTCATGTTCTTTTTCTTTATGTTTTTCCAATCATATTTGGAGCAAAGTCCAATACAAGGATAAGTTTTTGTTTTTTCTCCTAAAATTGGCAGCTCATCAAAGATATTAGGTAGTTCGCCCAATACCTCAATAAAACACCTTGAATGATGCCCCCTCCATAAATCCCAGTGTATTTTTCGAGAATTCTCAGTGGCTAATACAATAGTCTTACATTCCCAAAACCTGCTTAAATCATTTCTGTCAAAAATTATATCGTAAGTTTTTGGTAACTCGATATTACCATAAGAATAATCTACTGCGACAGACAGGATGTTTGGCCTTTTCTTTAAATCAATAATTTCATTATTCTGTAGCTTTAATCCGGGATTTCCTTCTGTCAGAATTTTACACCAAATAACTAAGTATCTATTTTGCGAATCAATATCCAACTCATAATCCCAAGAATGTTCTATTCGATTAAAACGATTATAGGCATTCACCACAGTTGGATGAATATGAGAGGACAAAAGATTGGATTGTTTTTTATTGAAATCTATGTTATCAAAAATTGAATCAATCGTATTATGGTCATCAAAACTCTCTAGTTTGAATTGAATGTTTTGAAGCCTATGTACAAGTTCATTTGACCACTTTAGTCCATTAATCTTTTCCGAGTCATCAATGCTATCATCACCCCAAAAACATCTATTCATAACCGTAATTTCTGCCAATAAAATATTGATAAAAAGTGTTTTATGACTGACTGATAAATTAACAAGATCTTCTTTAATTTCCGATAATTTCATTTCAAACGACGTTTGGTTAAAGTTAGTAATTTATTGTGGCGCTAAATGCTGAGATCAAAATCTGAGATACTAACCCAATCATTTTTAATTTGAATAGCGAATTTTATATAAAACACCCGTTGTGAGATCCTGAAAAACATAATATGTCTTCTTTTAATACATCTATCTTGGCAAATTTGAATTGCCCATTTTCATCTCTGAATACGAAGTGATTTTGATAGATATCTATTGGTAATCTTTCAGGTATTTCCGCATCAAATATGAGGGGATCATTATTTTCACTCTTTAAAAACAATGTGCTTCTTGCGCTAGGGCTATCTTCTTCAATTCCAGGAATAATTCGAATTTCTCTAGCAACAAAATAAATGATTGAATCCGTTTTATAGGATCCAATTTCTATTGTTTGAGTTTGGATTCCGTGTTCTATCGTTTCAATTAATGTGTCTTTTGAATGATAATAATATTCTGGAAATTCAGCTGTTAATTCGGGTTTCTCATCTTTAATATTTAAAGAGTCTGACACATTTGCAACTTGCACAGGTTCAGAATTTGAATTACAGTAAATCATTAATCCATACAGTAATACAAGGGTTAAAAATCTCATGAAATAAAGAAACGAAGATTTAAGTGCAATCAGTAACCTTAAGCAAAGAATGCGCAGGTCAATTATTATTCGTCAGGATCTATGTAATTGTTATTTCATTTCCTTCTTTATCCACTGAATAAACAATTCTGAATTTTTCAAGCTTTGTTCATTAGCACCTTTAAAAGGCGTTGTATTAGAAAGTAGAGATTTAAAATAATCTGAAAACATATAAGCCGATATTTCATTGGGATGATCTATACCTCGAGTTGTTGGAAAGGAGTTTTTGTAGAAGTCAATGCCGTCAAGGTTTGTATAAACTAAATTTCCGTTTTCGGATTTCATTATTGAAAAAATTCCATTTACATCTTTCACAGCAAACACCCTATCCATAAAGTCTTTCCCCATCACTGGAACACCTTCCGTTTCTTTGAGCAAGGTTCTCACCCAATAAAATGAATTCGTGTCTTGAGGATTCGCAATTAGCCATTCGGCAATAGGAGCATCAGGGTTCGATACTTGGTCTTTTTTAATTTCCGCATCATTGATAATTTCTGCCTTGGTAAAGTTCCAGTAATCTGTATATAAAATTTCAAACTTTGATTTAAACGTTCGCTGTAAGGAGTGCATTTGTTCATGCACTAATAAAGCCCCCATTTCCTCTAGTAATATTTCCTCATCTTTAGCAGTCATATTATCACTCCAAGTTTTAGACAGGTGATCAATATGTCGCTGACTCAAAATTATATATGTACCTCTTGTATGTGCAAATCCGCCACAAAGCCAATCTTCAATTTTTATAAAACGCCATGGTTGATAAGCCATTAATCCAATATTATTCTCAAGCAGAATTGCATTTACTTTGTCTACCACAAACGAAATACATTTCTTTTCATTTTCTGAAAAATCAGTAACGGCCAATGCAAATTTTTCTTTTGCATATTCGCGTGCTTTATCAAGGTTTCTTGTTAGAACTTTTGAATTCGTAAACGCTTCAATTTCTCTGATTTGCAATTGCGAAAAATAGGGTTCATAAGATTCATCAAGGATAGCCGCGGCTGCATGTGTAGTGTCTAGAAAATCAATTCTTGGGTGCACTAGAGGGCTTTTTTGGACAATGTCAATTTGATATTGATTCAGGCTGTATTTAGGATCAATTCTATCTTTATAATCACCATCACCTTGAATATTAGGAATGTCTTCTGGTACATTTTCATCCTCAACAGCGTGCTTTAAGGATAAGTTATGACCAACTTCATGCGCAATTACAAAAGCCTGCATATCCTCGTCCTGTTTTTCAGTGTCATCACCAAGGGTTATGAAAGTAATATTACCTCCCATCATTCCTCTGCCTAAAGGTCCTTTTTTGCCATCAACAGCATTCACAAAAAACATATTAACGATATCATTTTGCCCCTTTATAAATCCTTCCCTATGCGCTATGTTAACTATACTATCTAAATTGATAAGACCATCTCGTGCTTGAGTATTATTGAAATAAATGGGCTCTAAAAAATGAAAATCTACCCCAGCCTTTGAATAAGCATAATCCACAAGATATTCTGGTAAGGCCATTGATGCAGGATCAGTCCCTTCATTCGACTGTACGACAATTGGCTGGACTATTAGTACAAAAGGAGTGAGTTTTTCTGTTTGCTGAGCAATACAATTACTACCGGCTATTATAAGTAAAAAGAAATATAAATTTAGTTTCATTTTATTATCCTCAGTTTTTTGTTTGCTTACCAATTACCTTTAATAATTTGACTCACTTCTGGATCATTTTTAGCATATTCTATTGAAATCAAGTCACCAACCACGGGCGTTTTCTCAAAATAATCATATAATTCTGAAGCACTAATTTCATTTATATCAATTACATTCCCCGTTGGGGTTTTATATTCATATTTAATAATAAATGTATTCACTCCACCGTCTAAAGGCAATGTAAAGCTTTGATTATTTACAGCTATTATCTCAGCTTGGACTTTTATACTATCATTTAGAATATATGTTTTGTATAAGCTATTGATAATTAAAACCACCACAAGTAAGGCAAAAACTTTCAAGAAAATCCGAATCTTTCTAGAAGACTCCTTCTTTTTCTTTCTCAATTTTTCTCGTTTTCTTAAATCTGCATCTAAATCCCTCAATTTAAGGTATTCTTCCATATTAAATTTATCTGCAGACATTGAATCAAATAATTAATGAATTGTAATGGTTGGCTAAAGCTAGTGATTATTACTCCCTCTTTAATTTTCTTTTGTTCAATCCAGTTCCCCCTTCTTATCATATTTATATTCCCATTCAGTTGTTGAGACTAAACTACCATACAAATCTACCCCAATATTTTCAGTTTTATTTCCTTTCGTTTTTGATTTGAATAACTTACTAAAATGTTGAGAATAGTTAAACCCCAAGTCAAAAGCAATTTCACTTATAGATGCTTTTGAACCTAAGAGTGCATTTTTTTCTTAAGATTTTTTTAATGCTATCCATCCAAAGTAAGACGATTCATCAAATGCTTTGATTGATGTTTTTTTAGACATTCTGTTCTTCCAACCATCTTAAAATTGCTTGATTGGTTTCTTCAGGAAGTTCTTGTTGAATCCAGTGACCGCAATCCAAACTGACAACTTCCACATTAGGAACAAACTCTGGTAATTTTTCAAATTTTGGAATCAAATCACGATCACCATAAATCATAAGTGTGGGATGTTGGATGATTGGGTTAACATCCGCCAGTAAGTGCCAGTTTCTATCAAGATTTCTATACCAATTTACACCTCCTGTAAACCCAGATGATTCAAATGCCGAAACGAAAACGGCTAATTCTTTGTCACTCATTATAGGCTCACCGATTGGTTTTTCTGCTTGTGCAAGATTAATCATTAACATTCCTGGTTCAGGTAATCCAAGTGGAACGTTTTTTCTGAATAAATTGCGAATGAATTGAGACGTGTTTTCGTCCAATATTGCGTCTGCCACTCCCGGGTATCTATTGAAGTGAACAAAATAAAAGTCTCTACCAAATATTGCTTCCATTAACTCAATCCATGGTTTTTCTCCGCGTTCTTGATAAGGTAAAGCCAAATTTATCACTTTTTTCACCCGTTTTGGATGTAATTGCGCCAGTCGCCAAACAACATTTGCGCCCCAGTCATGTCCAATAAAAATAGCATCTTCATATCCGAAATGATCAAGAAGTGCTACGAGGTCTCCAGTCAAGTGTTTAATGTCATAATCGGTTACTTCGTTCGGACAAGATGAGTTACCATAACCACGCTGATTTGGAACAATGACATGGTAGCCAGCTCGAACAAGGGCCGGAATCTGATGCCGCCAAGAAAAAGCATGCTCTGGAAAGCCGTGACAGAGCACGATCGGTTTAACATTTTGTTTACCTGCTTCAAATACTTCAAGTTTTACACCATTGACTGAAATCATAGTAGATTTTGGAAATTCGATTGAATTAAATCTTGTATTAGTTACGTTTGTCATTCTTTTTATTGTTTAATAAATTAGTACGATACAAACGTAAAATCAGCCGGTGACAGCCCTATGGCAAGGGTCAGAAAAGAATTAATGGTATTTGTCAAAATACTCTTGCAAAGTCATATTATGTGGTTCAAACTTTTCAGATTGAGTCTCTATTCTTTGTATTCTGTCTGGTCGAAAAAATCTAAAATCTTTGCGCAAACGGCACCACGCAATTAAATACCAATTTTCAGCACTTAATAACGCAAATGGCTCTATCATTCTGTTCGTTGCAGTGCCATCTTTGTTAACATACTGTATCTTGACAAGGTTGTAGTTGGTTAGCGCATTTTGTAAATCTGATAAATTATCACTATTTCTTTCTTGATTTATAACTTGGTTATATTGAGTTCTATTTGCAAGCAAATTTGCTTTGTCTTTAGTGGTATACCTTAGAATTGATTTTATTTTATCAATTGCCTCCGAATAATCTTTTACAAATGAGGCATCTTTATTTTTCAGTACTAACTGTTCTGCAAGTATTAAGGCGTTTGCTTGTTTTTCAGTAAACATTACAGGCGGAACTTTGTAGCCCTCCATTAATGTATAGCCTTTTCCTTCCTCAGTCAAGATAGGGACACCTGCATTCTCCAAAGCTTTAATGTCTCGGTAAATAGTCCTTTTACTAACTTGAAATTTATTGGATAATTCAGCTGCTGTAACAATTCTCTTAGTCTGTATTTGAATTAAAATTGCTGTTAACCGAGACAATCTATTTACTTCAGAATATTCCATTCTTTAATCTAATTTCTAGTTTTCAAATGACTTACAAAACTTGGGTACAGCTAGGCATATTTGGATGTTGCTGTAACGCACGTAGACAAAAATTTCTGGATATTTCTTACGCGTTGTTTAAAGCAGTTTATTAACCTCTCAATTCTTTAATATCTAATTTTTTGAGTACACGGCCGTAAACCAAGTTATGATCTCAAGTGTAAATTCGCAACTTAATAGTAAAAGATAAAAGAAACGTGCAAATGCTTTTTTGATCCCACTTTATAATTAAAGCTAACAGTTAAGTAAACGCTGTTTTAATAGTATTTACTTAACCGTTATGAATAGTTTTCAATAGACTTTTCTTACTTTGTACAAGTTAAAGTACAAGATTCAGGGTCTGAACAAGGATAGTAGTATGTCTCGCACACTTCCATGTTTATTGTTATTTGATTAGAACCGACTAAATAACCTGTTCCTTCGTAGGTTATCCCCGCCTTATCTTCACCAAAAGTAAATTCTGTTCCATTAATAATTGCTTTCATGTCAATTGAATCATCCAGCCCTTGAAGAATTACTTCTCCCTTGTTGCTGCCTTCAATTATATTCATGCTATAATTAGTTGTTCCTCCGTAGGCACAAGCCGAATTAACAGAATACGTTCCAAGTAATTTATCACTCAAATAAGTACAACTTCCATCATCTTTTTCAGCTTCAGAATCGAAATTTTCCGCATGCGAATCTACACAGCCTTTCTTTTTACAGCTTGTCATTGGAGCTATTAAAATGATTGCCACAAGGAGTATTCCAAAATTTTTAATTTTCATAAGTTAGGTTTTAAAATAAATTTACTAAACGTAATATATATCAATAGAATTTAAAATTTATCTAAATAATATCGTTTGAGTAAAAATAGGCATTTATACTGAACTGTATAGCAGTGACTTTTATTTAATATTACGTTTTTGTTTTCTCAATCAAATTTGAAAGATTAGATGCAAAGTCATTAAAGAAATTTGGATAATCCGAAAGCTGAATAACCTCCTCCTTGTGAATAGATACAATATGATAAGGCACTTCCTTATAAAAACTAGAATTCATCAAACGAACAAAGTCAAAATCTGCTATTATTTTTAGAATATCTAGTCCCGTTTTTTCTTAAACCAATTTTTAAACGGTTTGCTTTTGCTCTTAAGAAATACCTTTCTTTCTGTCCTATCAGGATAATGAGTCTCTTCAATCTTCTCAATGTCTTCCTTAGAATACTCAATGAATTTATTTGACATTTCTACTTGATGTTTAAGGAACTCATCTTTTTTCTCAACCCAAGCACTTGTGTTTACAACTATTTCTGTAGCTTCATGTAAGTCACAACTTTGGTTTATTGAAACATATAAGATACAATTTAATATCCCCCAATTTTCTGATTTAAGTTCAACCATTTTAGATTCTAATTCTAACTTGGTTTTAAGACCATCCTTTTCAGCTAGTTTTATAATTTCTTTTGTTGTCATATCCTGTTCAAAAAACTCTTTAATCACACACATTATGTATCTCAATTACTAGGTGCTTTTTGCAACTGCTTTATTTCCAACCTTTGATGTTTGAAAATGTTTCATAATCGCAGCCTGTATCATATTTCAACTCTTTGTTCATTCGTTTTTCATAAGCTTGTTCAGCTAAATAAAGAATTGCTTCAAAATCTAAATCCTTAGGCATTTGTTTCGGATTGTTTAAAGCATTTACAAAAAAAATTTGTCCGTTTGAAATAGCACAACAACGAACGTATAAAAAGTAGTCAATCGAAAAATGTGTTTCCTTGTCTTTATATGAACCTTCTCCAATGTTTTTTGCATGTTCTTTAGTATCTAATTGATAAAGTTTATAACTTAAACTTTCTTGAAATTGTTTTATTTCAGAAACTTTTTTCCTACTCAAAAACTCGATTGCAAGGTTCATTTTATCTTCATCATCTTCTTCAGTCCAATCTATTTTATTAATTACTTCCCAAAACAAACTTTCTTGTAACATCTTTTTAGGTTTCATTAGCCTTTTTTGGTATTCTTCTCTTGCAATTCGCGATTTTTCATTTTGGATTTCAACTTCTATTTGAAACTCTTCTCTTTCATTATTCCAACGCCATTCCAAGAAAACATTGTTAACAATATAAGGTTCAACAACTCCAGATAAAGGAAATCCTCCCTTTACCCCACCTATTCCATCACCTAATTTGAATTCTATTTCCCTTTCAAAGTCCGTAATTGGTTTATTTCCCAAATATTCGTATTCATTCAATCTATTGTGCTTTGGATTATCCGTAAAAAAGTTAATACAATATTGATTTGAAAAAAAGAATCTATCACAACAAAGAACTTCGTTTAATCTTTCATCAGAAATTTTAGGTTCTTCTTTGTCAATATAGTTGAGAACAGCAATCATTAATAAATCACCATCTATTTCATCAAAAAATGATTTTCCTTTTTTAAGGACTTTAAACGCCCCGTAGAAATTACGTTCAAGTTTTGTAATAAATATGTCTCCTTGATTTACGCTCATTTCTTAATTGATTACCAACCTTTGAATAAATGTATCCATTTATGGTCTCGTTGCGAAGCAATGATAATTACGTTTTGTTATCTGGTGTATATTCATTAGAATAAAATTGAACTAATTTATTGAGATCACTTTTGTATTCTATCCGTTGCACCCAATCATTCGGGATAGAATTTATTCCGCAGTAAGCACCACTAAACGCACCAGTAAGACATGCAATTGAATCTGAGTCTCCTGAACTTAATACAGCTCGTTGCATTGCTCTTTTAGGGTTATCCGGAAATAACAAAAAACAATATAATGCCGTTGCGAATGATTCTTCTGCCGTCCAACCTTCCCCCCCTATTAAACAAGGGTTCTTTTCCGTATCAGGTTCTAATAAACCATTCTTAACTCTGTTTAATCTTTCAATTATCTGTTCCCATCCAGAATCAATAAATTCCAAAGAAGAGTTAAAAGGTGGGCGATCCCAAATGTTATTTAAGTATTCTTTATGGTAAACGCCCTTTTGAGATTTCGCATAATTAAGTAGCTTGTTTAACAAATTATCCGAACTAATTCCATCTATTATAAATGATACAGTAATAGCTGTAATTTCTGATGCGGTCAATGCTGTGGGGTGAGCATGTGTAATCACAGATTGAAATTGAGAAAGTGCGCCAATCTTTTCATAACTAAGGTTCAATGATCTTAACAACCCTACTGGTATCACTCGCATGTTAGCCCCGCACCCTTTTGAATCTCTATATGTTGCTTTTTCCCAAGGAATTCCTTTTTCAAGGCGCTCACAAGCTCTTAGACAAGTCATCCCAGGAGCTCTATTATTCCTTGGGTCATTATACCACAAAATAAACTTTTGAATTAAGGTTTTACCAAATAATTTGCAACTAAAGTTTTCATGTTTAGATTCAATTAGACTTTCTCCTACAGCCAGCCCCATCTGCGTATCATCAGTGACAAGAATAGGAGTGCCCTCAGGAGCTTTTGGCCCATTAGGTGGCCACTTAGTTATGATTTCTGAAATATTCAAGAATTCAGTTTCACGACCAAAACCATCTCCAATTGCCATTCCGAATAAACATCCTGATATTTTCTCGTTTAAAGTCATCTATTGATTACACATAGCGTTCGGTATAAAAATAGTAGCGGATTTTAAGACACAAATCTTTCAAATTATCACTAAGTTTTGTACAAAGATACTTACTTTGAATTTAGTACTAAAACCGCTATTATTTCTATACATTGTTGCCAGTAGTGCTTTCTATTCCTGCTATTCTATTTCTAATTCCTGTTTTTACTTTCTTTTAAATATTCAGTTAATGCCTCTAAATATAATTTGTTAAATGCAGTTCCAGAAAACGGATTTTGACTGGTCACTAAATTTCTGTCTTTTACAGCATAGTTTGCCTTTGGCAGTTTACGCTTATATTTTAGCCCAAGTTTGCCTAATTTTTTTGCTATTTTTCTATTTTCGGGCCTTCCTTTCATAATAAAATGCTCAATAACAAATTCCTCAAATGGTGAAACTGAATTTACTTCAAAACCAACGTATGGATTCTCTTCTTTTGGTATAGTTAATATCAGACTTGGTGCGTGGCAAATAAGTCCTGTTGGTTTATTCTCTTTTGCAAAGTATTTAAGCAAAATAGGAATGTTTTTGTCATTAACTAAATCAATCATTAAACCTTGTCCACCTGGAATAATTATGCCTATATAATCAGATTTCATTTCAGTGGCTTTTTCAAGTGTTTTAGGATTGTTAAAGAAACTATCTGTTTTAATGAATGTTAAGGCTTCGTCTTTTACTTTCATGTTGTTTTTCCAATATTTGTCGTTTATGCTTTCCCCATCTATTGTTGCTACAACCCCATTAGGTGTTGCAAAATCTACAGTATAACCAGCTTCTATTACTGATTTATATGCAAAATAAAACTCATTTAAGAACACACCCGTTTGTCGAAGTTTCTCTCCATTGTTCAATTGCAGCGTATCTGCTGCACTCATTACGAATAGTATTTTGTTGTTTTGTGCAGAAACCGTTTTGGCCAAAAGCACTACTATTATTATCAAAGCTCTAATTTTCATTTCATGATATTTTAAACTGTTATGCCTTTCATTATTCTATCGGCTATTTTTGGACTAATTCTGTTTATGATTCTCAATAATTTCACTTTATGAATATTTACTTCATATCTGTTATTTTTATATGCTTTTGTAAATTCATCTACCAATCTTTGAGGTGAAATTTTTCCTTTGCCTCTACCTTTTGTCATTTCCGTATCTACTAAAGGAGGTATTATTTCAAATACTTTTACTTTTTCTAATTGGTATCGTAATGATTTTGAGAAAATGTGAATTCCTGCTTTTGTTGCGCAATAGACAGCTGATTTGGCTTTAGGAACAATGGCTAAACCTGAAGAAACATTAACAATGGCTGAATTAGAATTATTTTGTAGTACAGAAATTAATGAAGTAATAAGTTTTATAGGTGAAGTAAGGTTTGTACTTATTTCATTTTCTATTTTTTGTAGCGTATAGGTTTCGTCCAACAAAGTTTGGTCATACTGTATGCCTGCGTTGTTTATCAACACATTTAGGTCTTTGTGTTCTTGGTTTATATAAGCTACAAGTCGGTCTAATTCCGATTGAGAAGTAACATTACATTTAAAGGATGTAATTCGTTTGTCAAATTTTGCAAGTTCTTCTAATCTGGTTTCGTTTCTGCCAACAGCTATTATTTGATTATCTAATTTGCAAAATCGCTCTGTCAATTCTCGGCCGATACCAGAAGTAGCACCTGTAATAAGAATTTTATTATTGTTCAATTTCATATTCGTGATATTTAAAGCAAAATTCACGAGAATGAAATCTAAAACCATTTACATATGTAAAGATTTTACTTTTTCGCTCTTATACGACTTAATTGAGTTGGTGTAACACCTAAATACGAAGCGATATGGTATTGGTTAATTAGGTTTTCTAAATCTGGGTGTTCTTTTTTGAAGATAGAGTAGCGTTCAGTTGCATCAAGCGTTACAAGTTCAATTTCTCTTTTTTCTTTTATTGCAAACTTATATTCTGCCATAGTTCGAGCAAGGCTTTCAAACGTTGGATACTTATTATAAAGTGAAGTAAGTTGCCTAAAATCAGCAACGAATAGCGTGCAGTCTGTTAAGCATTGAATATTAATTAAATTTTTCTGCTTTGTTGTTATTGATGAGTATGCCGCTACAAAATTTGAAGGTGTGAAGAACGTTTTATTGTATTCTTTTCCTGATTTATTTCGAAAAAATGCACGCATTACACCATTGGAAATAAATGCCAATTTCAAAGAATATTCTCCCTCTTTCGCAAAGTAATCGTGCTTTTTTAATTGGATTTCCGAAAATAATGAGGTGAAAATCTCCATTTCACTTTCTGTAAAGTGAATTAATGTTTCCAAATATGCTTTCAGTTCATCCATTTTTGACTATGACGTTCAGCTTTCGTCAATTGCAGCTAGCGGTTTGAGTAAATGTAGCCATTTATAGCGAACTGCTTGACAGTAAATTCCACCTGTTGTTATAGCTATTTTTTCAATTTAGTGCTTTTTGCAACAATCTGATATTCGTCTTGATAAATAATGATTTATTTCTGTGAACAACCTATCTTGCCTACTAGCGGTATCAGTATCTATTCCAACAACAAATCGCAAATAAGTTATATTTTATTTGACAGCAATATGTTTTTTATTTGCAACCTTTTCTTCAATCCATTCATGTTGCACGTTAAATCCTGCAATCCAAATAAAACCAGCTGATTCGTTAAAAATCGAATCTCCAAAATTGTTGGTATTGAACTTAATTGACAGAAAATTTTTCAGTTCTTTTGATTTTAAATGGTTAAAGTATGATCGCTTTTTTTCCTCTTCAGCTCTTTTCACAAATTCATTGTACTTCAAGTCATATTCTTCAGACATTATTTCAAAAGTATCTTCCATGAGGTTAGGAGCGTTCATTTGAAGGTTTACACAATGATTAATTATTAAAAGAAGTGTCTTCGTAGTCCATGTGTCAGAATCTTCAGAATTCCCTTCCCAGTTATAATAGTTAATCCTTAGAGTAAGTTTACGATCAAAATAATCACAATCTTCAATCTTTATTGATTCAATGTTACTGTCATGGAAGTTTAGGTTTTCAATATGTTTTTTATAGTTAATCATATTCTGATTTTCAATAAAGCACAACGTTCGGCTAAACTGCGTTTGAATACAGTTTAAGCTTTGTTGTATTTAGTTTCATAAATTATAACCACAACATAAATAGTAACTCAGAGTAGAGCTTTCTTCGAGTATTCGATTTATGTTTATGTTCTCACTGGCTTGACACTCCATTGTTACTTTTCCATTAATTCTGCAAGATTGTATTTCTTGTTCTTGATTGTAAAAAAACAGGTCGTTTATTTTTTTTTCTGAGGGTTCGATAAGCTTTCCTTTACAAATAGCTGAGTGCGTCCAGCCTCTACTAACTAAATATAAACAGGGCTCAAGATCTACACTGGAATTAGCATTGCGTAAAATCAAATCAATTTGCTTGTCAACAACCTTAACATTTTTTTTACTAATAAAATCAGCTAATGAATCAATATTGATCAAAGAGGGACCATTGAAACTGTCATTAATAGCGAAAAAATATCCAATTATAATAGAGTAGTTTGAAATAATCTTCTGTTTATATAAGCTATCAGTATTTGGATCAAAATCCGTAAGAGTGTAGTCCAAATCATTTGAAGATCTTAATAGACTTATTAATCTAAGGAAGTCACTATAAGTACTTTTCTCAAATTTATACTTCCTACCAAAGATTATTTGAGATTGACATTCATCTGAAAAACTTATTATGGGTTCCTTTGTTTTTTCTTTAATATTCTCTTCTAATAGCTCTTTAAGTTCTTGGAATCCCATATAATCAGCATCTTTCTTTCTTAAGGTTTCTTCTACAGAGCTGAATTCATCTGCCAAATATTTAGATATTTCCAGTAGAGATCTTTCTCCTTTTAATGGATTCAAAATACTGGAAATTACTATTCCTGAAAAGAAACTGTTAATACGCTCAGATGAATATTTCTTCGTTGGGTTAGCTCCCTTATCCAAGAGAAACTTCAAGAAAACAAGATCAATAGGTTTACTTAGATCATCTCTTATTTTTTTATTTATTGTAGATAAAAACACCGTAAAAAACACGTCATATCCATCCTCTTCTGCAGATAAAATAATGTCACTGGAATAATTTCGTTCTAATTGGCCAAGCCCAGAATTTATATCGATTTTCGAATCTAGAATATCATAGATTAAATCAAAAAAAGTTTCCATGTTTTTTATTTATTGTACGCAACGGTTGTGTAAAATGCATTTTTACACCTTGTTGTGCTTCGTTTTATAAATGAACTGAAACATCTATCAAATCATCTAATATTTTACTTTTTTTAATTTTATTGTTCTCCCCAATGTACAACTCTTTAAGGCTATTTAATAAAGTTAATTCACTAGGAAGCGATTTCAAGTTACAACAAAAAACTGCTAAGAATTCTAATTGACTTAATTGTTCAATGTTTTTTAGATCAGTAAGTTTCTCATTATAACTAATTTGTAATCTCCTCAAGGACTTTAACATAAACACTTCTTTCGGAATTTCAGTAAGATTGCAATTCATTAATTCAAGTACTTCTAAATTCTTAAACTGATCAATACCTGAAAAATCGGATAGGTTAGGGTTGTTGCTTAAACAAAGATATTTAAGATGGGTTAGTTGATCAAGTCCAGCGGGCAATTTGGTTAGAGTTAAATTTGTAAGGCTTAATTCCTCAATGTTTTTTAATTCGACAGGAAAGTTAAAATCTCCTATTTTGGGATTTAATCCAATGTCTATTTTTTTGACTCTCTTAAGAGTAGAGAGTTCCTCAGGAAGGCTAGAAAGGTTACAATTGCAAATATTTAGAGATTCAAGATTACTTAATGTTGTTAGCCCTTCAAAATCCGAAAGTTCGAAACTGTCTTCTAAGTTTAAATGCAAGAGGGATTTATTATATAGAATTTCATCTGGTATTTTAACAATATCAGAAAATGGTTCAACTTTGAAAGTGTTCATTTTTTTGTTAATTAAGCATAATGTTTGATTTAAGAATAGTAGCGGATTTTAAGGCACTTTCCTTTCAGTTTGACACTAAGCTTTATACAAAGATACTCACTTTGAACTTAGCACTAAACCGCTATTATTTTTATACATTGCTAGCAGTAGGCTTTATTTGGTTTCGCTGGTGAAGATCAAGAAGAACGCACCAAAGAGTGGAAGGTTTTTTAAGAATGAAACCATTTCAGCCTGTTGTATAACTATTTGTAAATCTGTTTCTGTTGCTAAAGCCCAAAAGTTGTGAAAAATGAATGTTGTAGGAAGCATAAATATTAACAGAAGTATTGTCCCAATTTTAGATTTATAACTCGTGATAATTGATAATCCTCCTGTAACTTGTAAGAGTATTGCCATAATTAAAAAAAATGAAGTAAATACCATATTATGAGATTCCATATATGAAATGGTTTTATCCCAATCTCCAATTTTACTTAATCCACTTGCAATGAATATAAGACTGAATAATATTCTTCCTATTCTGTTGATGTACTTTTTTGAATTTATCATTTCACTTTATTTAGGTAAATTTTTAGACCATAGTTTTGCTATATTTTCACTTGCAATTATATAATCTGTTTTTTTTGCGTTTTTGTTTCTTTGTTCACAATACATTTCATTTTCATTGAATAATGATTTTGCTAAATCTCTTCCTGCCATTGTAATTGTGGTAGTTTTTTCAAATCTGTTTCTTTGAAAATCATTAAAGGCTTCTTCTGTTGTTTCTGATTTTTCTAAAATAGAGGCAAAATGCCAAGCATCTTCTATTGCTTGACAAGCACCTTGTCCAGAAGTAGGTAGTGAAGCGTGTGCAGAATCACCAAGTAAGCATACATTGTTTTTATGCCAATTAGGAATTGGATTATGGTCAAAAACTTCAATGTATTTTATATATTTATCTTCAGTCAGTTCAATAATTTCTTTGATTTTAGGTGACCAAGAATCGAACAATTTCATAAGCTCTATTTTGTTATTCTTATTTTTAAAAGAAGAGTTTAATGGTAAAGATTTTCCTCCAGCCCAATATCCTTTATTTTCATTTATAGGTACAATTCCAAATCTTTCACCACAACCCCAAAAATCTAATACATTGTATTCGGAGAAAATAGGTTTCTCACTTTCTACTATTCCAATCCAATTGACAAAATTTTGATAAACAGGAGTGTTGTTTCCGTTTACATATTGTCTTGCTATTGAACCCATTCTTCCATCAGCTCCAATTACAATTTGAGCATTTACAGAAATATCATTTTCAAAATTTATGGAAATACTATTGTCTTGATGTGAAATATTTAAGGCGTTATGGTCATAATTAATAGAAATGTTTAAGTTGCTAACTTTTTCTAATAGAATAGTTTGCAGGTCTTTTCTACTAATTGAATAGCTTTTAAAACCAATAGATGTATTGATTTTATTTACGTTAATAGCACCTAAAAATTCTTCATTATTTGTCCACCGTTGCATTTGTTCTAATTGTCCACCTACGTTTTCAATCTCTGTTAGTAATTCTAATTTCTCAAGTATTTTAATCGCATTTGACCATAAAACTAAACCTGCTCCAATTGTTGTTGTCTTTTTTCTACGCTCATAGATGTTAATGTTTTTAAATCCATTTTGATGTAATGATATTGCAGTTGTTAACCCTCCAATACCAGCTCCTAAAATCACTATTTCAGAATTTTTATCTATCATTTTTAGTTGCCTTAATTTATTATTACTTTTACTTGGAAAACAAAAGTAATAAATAGCTTGGATTCTCCAAGCAATAAAAAACATGAAATGAATCAAAAGCATAGGTCAACTTGTCCAATTAGTTCAGCATTAGATATTATAGGAGATAAGTGGTCTCTTTTAATTATTAGAGATATGATGTTTTCAGATAAGAAAACATATACTGAATTTGTAAATTCAAGTGAGAAAATCTCAACCGATATTTTATCTAATAGATTGTCAAAACTTGTAGAGTTAGAATTGATTTCTAAAGGGAAAATGGAAGGTAATAAAAAAACTAATATTTATAGACTTACCAAAAAAGGGAGGGAGTTGTTGCCAATAATTTTGGAAATAGCTCAATGGAGCGATAACAATTTAAACGACCATTTAAAAGACGGAGCAAAACCTTTTGTCAATAAATTCAAATCAAATAAAGAAGTATTTGTTCAAAATATGTATGCTCTTTTTGATAAGCGAGAAAGTTGATTTTTGGGTGCTTACTACTAACGTTTGAGTAAAAGTCGCCATAAATGGCGTCATTGCGAAGCAAGTTTCGCTGAAAAAATAAATGATGGATTCATTTATATTGAATCGATAATCAGAATATTGGTGTGCTCACTTTTAATTTCGTTCTTGATATTGCTGAATTGAATGAGGAAACCGTAAGCGAAATAACAGAACCAGTAATCATATGGGAATGTTATTTTCTGATGCCAATCGCCTTTCTGTTCTATCTCTTGCCATTCTTTATAGATAATAGGAATTTCTTCATCTAAAGCTCGTTGAATTCGCGATTCATTTTTTCTTTTCTCTTTTAATACGTTCGCCTCTGCAATATAAGTTTGGAGTTTATCATCAACTACATTTGTTTTTATGGCGAATTCTGCTGAAAGAAGGATCATATAATCAACAAACATTAAAAAAGTATTTCGTTTTACGTTGTATTCGAAATCTATGAAATGATCGTTTAGATGAGACATGAGCGCATACGCATCACTTCTATTTACATAAAGAATTTCATTGATTCCATAATGATTAAGAGTAGTTTCTATCTCTTTCAGTGAATGATCAATGTTTAGGCTAATATATTTGATAATAACCCATAGACTTTCAGGGTCAACCTGATTAATATCATTTGAAACTGCACTCATTACTTCATCAAAACACGAGGGACTAATCCATTTTTCTGAAGCACAGAAATTTTTAAAGGTTATAGATGCTTTAGCACTATCCTTTAGCTCAGGGAGAAGAATCTCCTTTGCTTTTATTTTGTCCAGTTTATAAAACCATGTATCTCTACCCATTTGTCTTTAGCATAATTTTATTTAGTTATGGCTTATTGCAGATAACGTGATTGTATGTTGTGTTTGCTTTCCGCAGGAAGCATATAAAATATACAAATTGTTATAGATCGTTTTTTTACTTTGTTTCATCAGGAATTAAGGCCTCAAAATATTTATAATCAACTTGACTCCCGTCTCCCCATCTGTTTTCAGAATACATCTTTAGCCCAATTTTGTTGTTGTTAATCCAAACATAATCAGATATTGACCATTCCTTTGTTTCATACATATATAAAGGGTTTATACTATTTAATCCATCCGTTCCTTCTATGTTAAACAGATAAAATTCAGCTCTATTTTCATAATAATCATCAAAATCAGAGCCGTCATATGACGAGCACACAATTAAACTATTGCAATTTGGTGAAAATGACGCACCTATTATTCCTGCATCATAATTACATGGCAAATAGTATATCGCATTGGATTTATTCTCTGTTAAGTAGGTCACGCAAATTTCATCACAATCACTTTTCTCTTTAAGGTTCAACTTGTTAAATCCACAGCCCTTTACATAATTTTTTATGTAACTACTCACATATATATCGAATTGCTCCATATTTATTTCATTTAACACCAATTCTAAATCTTGAAAACTATTGTCATCAATTTGAAAAATTGAATCCTTAGTCAAGTTCTCCTCCAAAATAGAAGTGGCTGTAGCCAATGTATCAAATGACTCAATATCTGTATAAGGTCTCTCTTCAATGGCAGTAGTACCCATTTTTTTGTCAGATTTTAATTCGCTACAACTTACAATTACTAGCGTTATCAAAAGTATGTGAATTGCTCTTGTCAATTTTTATTCCTTTTCATAGTTATTGTTCCACTAAGTTAGAGAAGTCAAAAAGACTTCTCTAACTTAACTCCTCCTCCTATCGCAACACATTAGATTCTTTACCAAATTGCTTGAATGAAACAAACACTGCAACAGCAGAAAGTAAAATCAATGATGCAAAGGTTATAATTAATGGTCCAACCTCAGCATTGCCTGCAATAATTGCTTTGGCAGACATAACTACGTTTACAATTGGAATACACGCCGTGGTATAGTTCAACTCCAAACCTGGTAAAAAGCCTAACATTGCCGGAATAATTACGGCCATATTCAATGGTGTTAATATACTTTGCGCTTCTTTAAACGAGCGAGCATAAACAGAAACTGGAATCATGATTCCTGCAAAGAAAATAGCTACAGGAATTAAGAGTAAATATAGTGTAACAACTAATTGTGGTGATACAATGTCTGCAATTGCAGTTGTTAACGGACCGCCGTCTCCCATTAAATAAACACTTCCTACTAATCCTACCAATGCAATTGTTGCACTTAATAAACCAAAGGCCGTAACAACAATCATTTTGCCTATTAAAATGTGCACGCGATTTACTGGTGTCACCAATAAAGTTTCAATTGTTCCACGTTCTTTTTCTCCAGCAAATAAATCAATTGCGGGTAGCATACAACCCATAAAACAAAAGGCCATAAAAATATATGGTAGGAATCCTCCAGCATATTTTCCTATTATTTCACGAGTAGTACTTTTGTCTGTAGTTACCAAATTTAAAGGAGCTACATAATCTGATGGTAATTCATTCAATGCCAATCTTTCTTGCACTAAATACTCTTCTTGCTGCTCCAGCAAATTTTCAAATCGGTCATATTCTTCTTCATTCGCTCTTCGATAATGTACGCCATAAGTTGCTTGTTCACCACTCTTATATTCTTGGTCGAAATCATCTGCAAACCAAATTCCTAAATTAATGGTGTGGTTTTTTACATCAGCAGACAGTGCAAAAGTGTCTTGATATTCAACAAAATTGAAATTCTTAGTAGTATCCATTCTCTCAATCATTGCTGCTGATTGATTATTTAACACATAACCTATTTCCAATTCTTTGCCCGCCTCTTTTTCAGATTGTGATTCTTGTACAGTTGTTATTAAGTAAATGATTAAAGGAAAAACCAATAACGGAATCATAATCATCCGCATTATGGTTCGTTTGTCCCGAAACATGTCTAAAAACTCCTTTTTTGCTATTAAAATGATCTTTTTCATATGGAATGGGTTAGGCGTTTAGAGTTTTGTTTTCGTTTACTATTCTGATAAATTCTCCGGTTAATGAGTCGGCTTGCATATTGGCTCTAAAATTGGCCATTGAATCATTATAGAGTAGTTCTCCTTTATTAATAATGGCTAAATCATCACACAATAAATCAACCTCAGACATGATATGTGAAGAAAAGATGACCGTTTTACCTTGCGTTTTACAATCGCGAATAAGCTTAATAATATTCTCGGCAGTAATAACGTCTAAACCTGAGGTTGGTTCATCAAAAACCACCACTGCAGGGTCATGAATCATTGTGCGGGTAATAGACACTTTCTGTTTCATTCCAGTTGATAATTGCCCTATTCGCTTTCCAGCAAAATCATGCATATCCAATAAGTCGTAATAGTGTTTTTTTCGTGCTTCAAATTCTGCAGATGGCACATCATTTAACTCGGCATAATATTTTAAAACCTCATCTGCGGTTAATCTTTCATACAACCCTGTTGAACCTGTTAAAAAACCAATGCTTTTGCGCACTTCTTTTGATTGTGTTGCCACATCATATCCGCAAACTTCAATTTTACCGCCTGTTGGTTTTATAATCGTAGAAATCATGCGGAGGGTTGTAGTTTTCCCGGCGCCGTTTGGTCCTAAAAGGGAAAATATTTTACCTGGTTCACAGTTAAACGAGATCTTGTTAACGGGCACGGCTTCACTATCCGTAGTATTGTATTCCTTTCGTTGCTTTTTAGAAAGCTTAAAGGATTTGTATAGGTTTTCGACTTTTATCATTCTTGGAATTTTGGCTAATATACTTTTTATTTTGGTATTTTGCTAAACAAATTAGTTTTAATTGTTTTTATCGTTCTTCTCCAATTAGTGTTCAATTATTGAATAATGTTACAGTTTTTATCTAATTTTCTGTAATTCTGGCTCATTTTTTCAATTTGTTTCGAAAAAAACTAAACCAACTAACATTTTTATTTTAATAAAGACTTTTGTTTAGACCATTTATCGATTGAATTAGGGCTATTTTTGTGATTGCATATAACTACAGAAACACTCCCTCAATGAACGTCATTCGTAATTTCGGACTTCTTTTTCTTTCCTTTTTATTTGTTGCCTGTGGCGGAAATGAAGAACCAATTGTTGAAGTAATCGAAAAAGATTCGGTAATTATTCCTCCGCCCGTAATTGAATATGGTTTTGTATTAGACTCATTTCAAGTTAAACGCGATACGGTTGAAGATAACTGGACCATGAGTCATATGTTTGCTCCATACGGTGTTTCGCAATGGAATATTAATGTAGCTGCTGAACGCGCTGCAGATTCTTTAGTTGGTTTACGTTATGTAAAAGAAGGTGTACCATTTATTATCTTATCTGAATTGGGTGACACTTCTGAAACTGCACAATACTTTATATATCCTAAAAACATTGTAGACTACGTTATTTTTGACTTTAGAGATTCGGTAGTGGTTGAAAAACGATCGAAACCAAATGAGGTACATGAAAAAATATTATCTGGTGAAATTATCCAAAACTCCAACCTCACCTTTGCATTGGATCAACAATTAGAAGACATAAACATGACTGGAGAAATGGCCGAATATATTGCTGGGGTTTTTGCTTGGACAATCGACTTTTTCCGCTTACACCCTGGTGATGAATTTAAAGTGATTTATAATGAAAAATCAGTTGAAGGAACGCCTTATGCTGTGGGTGGTATTTCGTCTGCATGGTTCAAACATCAAGGACATGAATTTTATGCATTTCAATATGCTTTAGATTCAACAGGAACACAAATTGGTTTCTTTAATGAAGAAGGAAAAGAGATGAGACGTCCATTTTTAATGGCGCCGGTTAAATATTCACGCATAAGTTCTGGTTATAGTGGGCGCCGTTTTCATCCTGTACAAAAAAGATGGAAAGCACATTTAGGAACAGATTATGCCGCACCAAAAGGTACTCCTATTATGTCTACCGCTAACGGAACTGTTATTGCAGCATCTTACACTAGTGGAAATGGAAACTACGTAAAAGTAAAGCATGACGATACTTATACGACACAGTATTTGCACATGACTGGTTTTGCAGAAGGTATTCGAAAAGGAGTGTATGTTGAGCAAGGACAAACCATTGGATATGTTGGAAGCACAGGACTAGCAACTGGCCCACATGTTTGTTACCGTTTTTGGAAAAATGGTAAACAAATTGACCACCGCGCAGAGAAGTTTCCAACTTCAGTTCCTATGGTTGATTCGCTACTACCTTCATATATGGAATATATCAAACCTATTCGCGCAAGAATAGATTCTATGCCTATTACGCCATATATTGTAGAAGAAGAGGTTGTTGATTCGGTTCAATAAGCTTAACGCTTAAACAACTTTCTGTTCAGGAAGATTAATAATATAGCTCCTACTGTTCCTGTAATTAGAGATCCTAACCAAGATCCTCCTTCACCACCTAATCCTAAAACTCCAAAAAGCCAGCTTCCAAAAAACCCTCCGACAATACCAAGTATAATATTCCAGACAACTCCTTCAGATTTTGATTTCATCATTTTGCCAGCAAGCCAACCTGCAGCACCACCTATTATTATTGCAACTATTATATCCATATGGGTAATTGTTTATTTTATTGAAAGGTAATAAATATAGATGACCTTGTCCAATTAGGTTCTATTTTATATGTAGAGTGCCAATTATTTTCGACTAATTGAATGTTTACCAGAAATTGTTTACTTAATTAACCACCAATTGGCAAGTTGAATTTACACCATTTGCCCAAATTGTCACAACATAAATTCCAGACTCATAAACAATGTCACCAAGCATTAGTTGGTTAGAACCAACCGTGTTATTTTCATAAATCACTTTTCCGTCCAAAGCTGTTATAACCACTGCATCAATAATAGCATTGCTTGCAATTTGCGTCATACCATTAGAAGGGTTTGGAAATACCGTAATAGAAGGTCCTTCAATCCCACTTTCTGTCAAAGAAAGCACTACATCACTTGTTCTAAATAAACTTTGTCCATAAGTGCCAACTATTAAATCGTCATTATTGGCAACTGCAATGGCTGAATTTCCATAGATATTATTGTTCGTTAAATTGGAGGTTAAATTCTCCCAAGTTTCTCCATTGTCAATTGATTGCCAAACGCCGCCATTTAGGTTGTGCGTTGAATCTTGCTCGGCGCCATTTAATCCAACAATTATTGAATTTCCTGCATATATTAAATTGCGTACCTCATTCGGTCCTTCACTATTCCAATCACCACTTATGTCATCAATCAATCCATCATTGTCAATTTTAAAAAGCTTGCCATCCTTTGTTCCGGCATATAAATAAGGACTTTGATATACAATACTTAAAACAACATCTCCCTCAAAATAAGCAGGTGCTACACCTATACTCTCACCATTATCAGTACTAATGTAAATGCCGTTTTCTGTTGAGAAAAAAACGGTGTCATTGTCTGTATTGTAAACAATTTGTGTTGCAGCTAAATTCCCTGTTTCGTTCCAAGTGTCCCCTCCGTCGGTTGATTTATAAACACCTGTTGTTACGGTAGGAACATTCAATTCTGACAGCAACATTTCCTCTGTATTAGCTGGATTAATTACTACATCTAATATTAATTTATTCCCAGCCCGAGCAGGTTCCCACGTAGCAAAACCGTTGGTAGTTTTAAATAGGCCTTGTGCGAAGGTTCCTAAAAATAGCGTTTCAGAATCGTCAGGGTGAATAACTAAATCCATTCCATGTGCCAAAGGTCCCATTCTTGTCCAAGTAACTCCATCATCATCCGATATTGCCAATGCCTCCTTATTATAACGGTCGCCACTTAAATTATAACTGTGTTGAAGTGACGTATAAATGCGATCAGAATTTGGATCAACTCGAACCGCACGAATTTCAGTTGCTAATGGATTAGTAGACAATGAAGTCCAAGTTGCACCATTATCTGTAGATTTAACTATTTCAGTTGAGCTAAAAATACCTGCATAAATAAGGTCATCCCTTGCATCAATCCCTATTAATAAATGATCCTCTAATAAAGGGTCAGTAATTGCAGTCCATAATAAGGTTTCTGATGTAAAGTAATTGGGATGTAAAAACCCAGTTGAAATAATTTCAAGATGAGGACTTGTTGCTAAAATGGCCAAATCAAAATTAAACTCCCCAATAATTCCAATATTTGCGAATGTTAGCCCGTTATCAAAGCTTACATAAACCCCATTTGCAGCTCCTGAAATAGCAAGCACTCCATTCATTTTATCAATTTGCAAAACTGAAGCCGTATCTGGCACATCCGGATGTTGTTCCCATGTTGCTCCAACATCATCAGAAAACCAAAGGCCATTTTCATCTGTCCCAGCAAATAAACGATCTGAATCAGCAATATTTATGCAATGAACAGAATTGTTTTGCAAACCTGAATAATTCCAGGTTGAGCCACCATTATAACTTGAAAAAACACCATTTCCAATTCTACCAAAATCGTCTCCCTCACCAGTGCTTGCAAATAAGGTATCTCCATCTCCAGGATAAATAACCAATTGCGTAGTTTGCAAATCGCGATTAAAAATAAAACCATCTGTTAAATGCTCCAATGACTCACCACCATCTGTAGTTTTTAAAATACCATATCGTCCATAAATTTCACAAAAATAAAGAGTGTCAGGATGCTCCATATCCATAGTAATATGCCAGCCCGTAAAGTTGGGATAATCTCCTGTCAGTAATTCCCATGATCCGCCACCATCTGATGATTTCCAAACACCGCCACCATCATCACTTCCAGCATAAACTATATTAGAATTAGTAGGATGAATTACAAAATCTTTAAAAAAACCGCCTTCTGGACCAAAATTCGTCCATGTTTGTGCAGATGCACTGGATAAAAAGAAGATAAATGCAATAATTGAGAGGTAGGTATTCTTCATAGTGATGTAGTTTGGTTGCAATATAATATCGTTTTACAAATGCCATTCACCCATTCAATCAAAAAAATCAAACACAAATGAACTAATTATTACTATTTTTCGAATCACATGTCCCAAACTAAAATACCAATATTATTGAGGAAGAAAAGTATTGTTGTTTTTCTTTGCCTAATATTGATAGCTACCATTTCTTGTATTTACTTATTGTATCAAGCATTTGGACTAGACATTAACAAGTCTTCCATTCCAACTTGGGCAAAATATGAAGTAATGTGGTATGGAACACTTAGCACCTCTGTTTACTTCATGCCATCAATATTTCTGTGTTGGGCTCTTCTAACTTACCGGATTTATAACCATTTTAATCCGCAAAAGTTTTTTAAATGGAAATCAATCCTAGCATTCAGTTTGCTTTTATGTGTTGTTGGATATCATACTTCATTTGTTGCTCCAAAGGTAAATTCAAAATTTAAAAACTTGATTTATGATATGCAACGAGCATTTCCTTATGGTGATGGATTTGAGCAATCAGATATGACCGAATATTTTAGTAATTCCCCATCAAATCTAACCTTACTTGAATTGTATAGTTATCAAGACTCTATTCAAAACAATGTTTTGAAAGAAGAAAATAAATTAGCTGGATATGTCAAAAGCAATGTTACTGAAGAAAATTTAGATGTTTTATTAAAGCAAGTAGATTTTTCAGAAACATCATTAAACAAAGAAATTATAGAAAACCATCCGAACAAATGGGCTAATAAAGGTCTTACGCATACAACTCTAGAGCAGGTTATATTTAGCAAAATTCAAATAATTGAACTTAAAAAGGAAACTCTAAATTCTGCGAATCGCATTATTTGGGAACAATTCTCAATACCTGTTTCATCTCTATTCCTTTTTATTATTGGTGCATGCTTAGGATCACTTTTAAGTCGTATTCGCTTTGGCTGGTATATACTAATTGTATTCATTGGAATTTTACCTATTTGGACCATTATCAACAATATTGCAAAAAGAGCTTATTTAGTACGTGATATATCCCACAAGTACACGTATTTATTTCTTTACATATTACTAATCGGATTAGCGTTGCTATTCCTAATAATTTTAAAAAAGAGAAAAGACCTACTCTCTAATCCTCTAAGGTCTTAAGGAATTTTCGAAATTTCACCATTTTTACAGTAGACATTCCAATCGCTAAAAAGCCTAAAACAAATGCGCTTAGCAAAAGCAAAATAAGTTGCCTTTCCATTCCAACAGCCTTGATTGTAATGCCCATAATAATTGCAGCGCAACCTAAGACAAATACTGTCCATAAGTTTCGCCAAACTTTTTTTTGTGCTTCTTTTGTCATTTGGTTGGGGTCAATTTCTTAAAGGACTAAGATAATATTTTACACAACTTTACGTATAGTTAGTTATGAAAACTCTGCTGTTTCTATTTGCATTCATTCATTTTGCCTGCATGGCGCAAATAATCACGTATAGCCCAAATAGGAAAATTGAAAAAACAGTTGCTCAAACCTATTATGATACAGAATTCCTATTTCTAAAAAACGTTAGCACCAAAAACATTGAATTAGAATTTGCTGTAATCGAAAACACATTAGACCTTGCTTGGAGCGCAACTTTTTGCACTAATCAACAGTGTTTTAGTCAAATTCCTGACGCGGGCAGTTTAGGTTCAGTAGCGCCCAATAACGAAGCCTACTTCTCATTTAATTTTGCCGCAAATGAAACCATTGGCACTGGGCAAGTGCGTATTTTAATAACAAGCCCAGTCGCACCAGATTTAAGTGATACGGTTACATTTAAATATAACGTTACAGAGGACGGCACAGTAAAAGCTGGACCTTGGGCCAATATAAATTTTGGGCAAGGTGTTTTAACTGTGCTTTTGCAAAACCCTCAAATTAAAACAACTTTACAGGTAATTAATTTAAACGGACAGTTGATTTTTGATCAGGAAATTGGACACATTACCTCAATTCCAATGCGCGATTATCCCAAGGGGCTTTACATTGTTGCGATTAAAGATGAAAATGACCGCATCATCAATGAAAAATTAGTGCATTATTAATACTCCTAGATCGGTCTCAAAAGTTGAGGAATTTATTGTCATTTTTCAGATGCGTATAAATAATTCGCTTTTTCCTTTTGCCATTGCAACTAAAGAAAAAAGCCGAGCTTCAAAATGAAACTCGGCTCTATAATCCGCCTCAACGGAACACGTGGCCATCTCCTATTCTTCTTGCTGTCTTGCTTCCTCGGCCGTGTTTAATTTAGAATCCTCCTCAGTCAGTGCCGCTCCGCTATAGGCCGTGCCTGCAAATTTTGACTCCCACTTCATCTTATCATCCTCCGACATATTTGCCCACTTGTGTTTAAATTTATGTTTCCATCCTCTATGGCCCTTTGAACCATCACAACCGCATCCTTTTTTTCCGCCACTAAAACCTCCAAATAGTATTTTAGATAAAGCTAAAAGTCCTAAAGCTTGCCAAAAAGTTATGACCGACAGGTCAAATATTGCTGGCATTAGCCAGTTCCACAGTAACATCAATATCCATGTCACTAATGCAGCCATCCCAACAAAGAAAAACGGTATAAAAATCATTTTCTTTTTCATTCTCCTAATATTTCGTTATACAATTCACTCAATTTTTTTCGCAAATAAAGAATCGCGTAGCGTTTTCTTGAAATTAAGGTATTCACCGTTTCACCTGTTAGTTCTGCAATTTCTTTAAACGATAAATCGTCAAACTCATGCATGGTAAAAACATCTCGCTGCTCAACCGGAATTTCTGTTAACCCCTCTTCCAATACCTCCCACACCATTTCACGTGTTAATAGTGCATCTGGTAAATCATTTAAATCTGGAATATAAGCTTCAAATTGCAATGACCCTTCATCATCCGTTGCGACATTATTCATATCAGAAAAATTTAAACTCTTTTTCTTTCGATATAAGTCGGTTATGCGATTACGCGCCACCTGAAATAACCAGGCGCTCATTTTTTCAATTGTATTTACGTCTTCCGAAACGCGCACCAATTGATAAAATACATCCTGCAAAATATCTTCCGCATCCAACGTAGATTTTACTCTTTTACGAATAAAGTTAAAAAGCCTGTTTTGCTCTTTAGCTACTGTTTTAGATATGACTATTTCGTTTGAGGTTGACATTTTTTATTTGCGTTCATCTTAGGAGACGAACCTGAATCAAAGATATTTTAAAGTCTTCTAAAAAAAATTTAAATTCAATGAATATCAAAGGTTTATCAATGAACGCATTTCATTGGCAAGCAATAAACCAACAGGTGTATTAAGTATAATTTACTTTCATTATCTTAGCTCATTCCTAATCAATTAAAATAGCATGACAGCACAAGAAGTATTAGCAGAGTTAGAAACTTACGGAAGTGAACAAACCAAAAATACGTTAATAAAACACGGGGCTAAAGAGCCATTTTTTGGTGTGAAAGTGCAAGACCTTAAAAAGGTTTTGAAGAAGACAAAAAAGAACCACGAACTATCGTTGGATTTATATAAAACAGGGAATTCGGATGCCATGTATTTAGCAGGGCTAATGGCGGATGAAAAGCAGATTACAAAAGAGCAATTAAATGAATGGGTAAATGCAGCCTATTGGTCTTATTTAAGCGAATATACGGTGCCATGGGTCGCATCTGAAACTGACTTTGGATTTGAATTAGGTTTGGAGTGGATTAAGAGTGATGTTGAAACAATTGCAGCTGCTGGATGGTCAACCTTATCCAACTATGCCACTATTAATGAAGATTCAAATTTAAATTTGGACGCTTACGTAAAACTATTAGACACAATTCCTACTGCAATACTAGAAGCGCCCAACCGCGTTAAGTATACAATGAACGGATTTGTTATTGCAGTTGGATCTGTTGTTGTTGAGCTTACAGATAAAGCAAAAACGATTGCAAAAGAATTGGGTAAAGTAAAAGTAGACATGAATGGTACGGCTTGCAAAGTTCCCTTGGCTTTAGATTACATTTTAAAGATTGAGGATAAAGGTCGTCTTGGAAAAAAGAAAAAAACGGCGCGTTGCTAATTCTTAAATGTACATTCCTCCTAGATATATCAATGAGAACGAGGCTGAAACATTAGCTTTTATAAAGCGTTTTAGTTTTGGTGTTATTACTACTTCTGTAAATAACGTTCCAACAGCAACGCATTTACCATTTGTTGCATCAGAAAAAGAAGGTTCGATAATTTTAACTGCTCATTTTGCTAAAGCCAATACCCATTGGCAACATATTGAATTAAATGAAAATTTGATCATTTTTTCAGAACCGCATGCTTATATTTCTCCCAAAAACTACAATGAAAAGCAAAATGTTCCTACTTGGAACTATTTGGCCGTGCATGCTTATGGCCGTGCAAAACTAATAACGGATAAAGAAGGAGTTTACGGCGTATTAGAAACTATGATTAATAATTTTGAAGCGGACTATAAAATGCAATGGGATAAATTGGCAGAAGACTATAAAGTTAGAATGGCAAAAGGAATTGTAGCCTTTGAAATTGAGGTAACTAAAATTGAATCCAAAAAAAAACTGAGCCAAAATAAAAAAGCAAATGAACGTCAAAATATTATACAATCATTAAAAGATAGTTCAAATAGCACAGATCATTTATTAAGTGATTATATGCAAAATGAAGAGGGCTGAAATTAACATATCATATACTGAATTAAAGTCCATTTACAATAAAGTGCTTTCCTTCACAAATACAGAAACTCCGTGGTTTAAAAATATCAACTCGAAGACCAAAATTGAAAAAGATTTAGAGCTTTACGGTATAGATAACGAGGCTTTTTTTGAACGGTTTTCCAATCAATTTTCTGTAGATTTTAGTCAAGTGGACTATCGCGATTATTTTGAAATGGAAACGGAAGGTGGACTCGAGGCTATCTTTTCATTTTTTGTCTATTTGCCTTTTATTTTGCTAAAAACGGTCGTTTTTTTGCTGTTTTTGCCCTTTTCTTATAAAATATCGGATAAAATTCGTCGTTACTCATTCTATATAAAACAATATCCCGAACGAAAAGATGTTACTATTGGCGATTTAGTCGTTTCTATAATACAGGGGCGCTTCTCTGAACGAAATGATTTTAAAATCACAATAAAAAAGTAGGCATACATTAGCCTCACAAAATGTATGAAAAAATTGATGTATACTGTTGGTCTTAGTGGCTTACTTATTGGATGTTCAATGGGAGCTTCCAACGATAATAATACAACAGGATGGGACTACGACAAAGTTCAATATGAAGTTGGAGACGAATATTGGCTTGAGGAAAATGAGCCCGAACCAATTGACACTTTCTTTGATCGATCAACGATAATTAAACGCCTTCAAACCAAAAAAGCGGACAAGCTACCTTTTGTGGTTCACGTTTATGTGCCACTTTGCGATAATGAACACCAGGGAATTATTCCTACCACCCCATCATTAGGAAACGGAATGAGCCTAAAGAGTAACTTATATTGGGCAACAAGCGGCGGAACAAAAGCATACTTCAAAAAACAGTCAGACTGGAAATTAATATACGAAGAGTTAGATTTGGACACCAATGTTTTAGAACGGGTTGTTTTTGAAAAAAATTATTCCGATTCAAAGGTATATTTAGTGGCAGATGCCTACCGCGGCGACAGAATGGAAGAAACTGTCAATGATTACTTGGCGGCAATTTCTGGAAACCGACCACAAACAATTTTATTTGAGGATCAATCCACACTTGATGTAGCGCAAGCCGCGGACCTCATCATGTTTAATGGACACAACGGCGTGATGGACTATATTGACGTTAAACCTTGGATAAATTTGTCTGATAAACGCACAGATATTGTAATGAATGCCTGTGTTTCTTACGGTTATTTGCAGGAAGAGTTTATGCTTGCTGGCGGCTATCCTTTAGTCCGTTCTAATAGTTTACTTTATCCGGGCGCTTATGTTTTAGAACAAATTGTAGATGATTGGGTGGCTGGAATTGATGAAAAGCAGCTTTGTTTAAATGCGGGCGCAACTTATTGCAAAAAACATGATTGCGGTCGTGGAACCAAAGTCTATTCTAGCGGTTGGTAGGCGTTATTGTACAGGAGGGCGTGGAGTTGTTTTTTTAAACTTGGAAAAAAAGAAGCCCAATGACAGATAAATGACCCCTCCATCATTCACTAAGGTTTGTATTCCTCCCCCCAGTTCAAAACCAGTTAAAAATTTGTCTTTGTTTTCGGCGTAATCAAATAACAATGTTCCTCCTAATGTCCAAGGTGTGTGTCCTTCTCTTAATCCAATAAAACTATTAAGGCCAATGGTCAATTGCCATTTTTTGGTGAGTCTTCCTTCAGGAGAAAACAATAGTGACGGCGAAATATATGGGATTATTTTTTCTCTTGAAACAAATTCAAATAAACCTGTTGCGGCATTTTGCTTTACAGTTCCAAAATAATTATTGATGAAAATTCCTTCTTTAACCTTAATTGCAAAAATATCTTTAACCACAGAAATTTTTTGGTCAATAGAAACCTGCCCATAAAAAATGTTATCAACCCAATCTGCATTGGTTGAATTAAAATTGAAGTCTCCAGAGATTCCAAATGTAAAATTATCAGACATTCCTAAGCGCGCTCCTAATCCAGCTCCAATATTGAACTCTGTTCCTAAACCTCCTCCTACATCACCAGTTGTATAAGCTATTAGTTCTACCTCATTTTCTTCTAACATTACTGCTCGATCTGCCGAATGGATATTCATCACACAGCTAGAAAAAGCCGCAATAACAATAGGTAAGATTAAGAATAACTTTTTCATACTAGTTTTTTACAAATCACAAGGTATAAAAAAAGGTGCTAATCAAAATCAGCACCTTTAATAATAAACAGAGTTGTAATTACTTAATCTTTAATGATTTTAACGACATGATTCCCTTCAGAGGTAAGAACTTCAAGGAAATAAATTCCTTTTTCACCTTCAATGTTAAGGTTAAAGTTTGTTGAACTGTGCTCAAATTCTTGCACTATTTTCCCTTCAACATTTGAAATTCGAATCAATACTGTTCCAATATTTTCTGCAAACACTAGGTTTACTTCTCCTTGTGTTGGATTAGGATAAAGCGAGAATAAACTAGGTTGATCCTCTGCAATTGAAACACCACTAATATTAACACAAGCAGATGTATCAACACATTCGCCTTTAGTTATTTCAACTGCATAATTTCCATCCATTAATGCCTCAAAACTAATTCCTGTTTCTCCACCAATTACAGCATAATCGTCATCACAATCTAACCACTGATACGAATCTGCATCCGCATCATTTGCAGTAATTGTAAATCCGGCCAACGTCGTTTCATTATCAATAACAACAAAATCAACACTAATTGATTCTGATTGCTCACAACCATTATCATCAACAACAGTTACCGTATATTCATCAGTTATATCAACTGCATAAATTTGAGTAGCAGGACCATCTGTCCAATTATAAGATGTAAAGTCATCTCCAGCATCTATCCAAACTGTGTCATCACAAGAAGCAATGTCGTCACCTAAATCTAATTCCGGACTAAATTCATAAACCTCAACTGTAGTTGTAATTAAACTATCGCATCCATAAGTTTCAGTTTCAAAAATGCTTGAATTAATGATAGTTTCAGTAATTTCTTCTGTTGAGCCATCAGGGAATGTATAACTTGTTCCATAACAAACCGTTTCAGAAACTTCAATCGAATAAATTGGTGCAACAATAACATCTACTGACGCCTCCTGGTAACATCCTTCACCATCTGTTACAGTAACTGTATATGTTCCAGATTCATCTACCGTTTCAATTTGATCTTCTCCGCCCGAACTCCAATCAAAAATTTCGTATCCTTCTCCAGCGTCTAATACCGCTTCTCCACATCCTATAACTTCATCACCTAAATCTAATGGTGGACCAGGTTCAAAAGTTGAAGGCAGTTCAATTGCATAAGTAGGTGGAACTTCAGCATATTTACGAACGCGTACCCAATCCAAATCCATTGATCCAGAACCAGAAGATATTCCACCTATCATTAAGCGTAAATCTTCATCTTTAGCATATAAACTATTGTCTGTTGTAATTTCTCCAACCGTTGGAAAATTGGCAATTAAATCTCCAGTTCCACGCCAAGTAAAAGACCATAGCCCTTCAGTACTTGTATATGATTCTAGCGTAGAAGCCCAGTTATGCCCCGAGCACCAATCTGTTCCTCCTCCTGTTAAAGAAATTCTAGCCTGACTGCCATTCGTCATTAAACCATAGTTCTTTTTTGTCGTTTCTCTTGCCCAATAAATAGCAGGCCAATTTCCACTTACACCGTTCGACATCATTTCGGCCGTGTAAATTTCTTCCATTGGAAATGTCATAGTTGAGCCAATTAAACCACTACTACCCCATGCTAAATTTAAATCTCCGTCCATAACAGTTGAATCTGATATTGAACCACACAAATAATCAAAGTTGGTATAGTCACCATCAAAGCCTGCATAAAATGTAAAAGTACATTCAGCATCTGAAGCCGCCTCTGCATCACTATTTCCAAAAAACAAATAAATAGTTTCTGTTGCACCTGCATCAATCAATGGAATATTTACCCAAACAATTGTAGATGCCGTATTAATTCCACTTTCAATATAATAACACAATTGATCGCAGCACCCGTCTGCAGTAAATCGAATATCACTTCCGTCAGACTCCATTTCACCCAATAAAATTGGTGTTTCTGTATCCAAATCAAGTTGAATTTGATAATCTGTTAATTCATCACCTGCAGAATTGTCAATTGTAATCGGAACTTTATTTGTCCAGTCGACAAGGCATGTTTGTGTTTGACCGACAAATCCAATAAAAACCGTACTCAATAAAGTAAGGAAAGATTTTGTCGATATTTTAGTTAGTTTCATAGCTTAAATTTTATCTTTCATCACAAAAATAGGCAATTTTAGAATACGGCACCTTACTTTCTAATTAGCGATTTTAAAATGGACAATCAAACCAATCGCTAAGTCGCAAAAAATCGTCGTTCGCAACAAATAATCAACAAATCACTACATTTATTAAAAAACCACCCTTTTTTCTTTAATTTTCGCCATTTAATCGATAGTAAAATAATACCTTTGCATCTTCTAGTAAAAGAACTGATTTTAAACAAGAAATGGCGGATAGAAAAAGGATCAAAAATGCACTGATTTCGGTATTTGATAAAACCGGCTTAGATGACATTGCCAAAGCATTAGATGCACAAGGAGTAACAATCTTCTCAACAGGAGGAACTCAAAAATTTATTGAAGATTTAGGAATTCAAGTTGAACGTGTTGAAGACCTCACTTCATACCCATCTATTTTAGGTGGGCGTGTTAAAACTTTACATCCAAAAGTTTTTGGTGGAATTTTATCACGAAGAGATCATGAACAAGATCAAATTCAAACAGCCGAGTATGATATTCCAGAATTGGATGTTGTAATTGTAGATTTGTATCCGTTTGAAGCAACAGTTGCTTCAGGAGCAAGTCATGCTGATATTATTGAAAAAATTGATATTGGTGGAATTTCATTGATTAGAGCGGCTGCAAAAAATTACAAAGATGTTACAATTATCCCGTCTAAAAATCAATATGATGCATTTTTAAAAATCATCACAAATTCTGACGAAGGTACAACAATGGATGAGCGTAAAGAATTTGCTGCGGCAGCTTTCGAAGTTTCATCTCATTACGATACACATATCTTCAACTACTTTAATCAAGGAGAAAAAGATATTTTCAAAGCAAGTATTTCACAAGCCTCTATTTTACGTTACGGAGAGAACCCACATCAAAAAGGTGTTTTCTATGGTGATATGGATGCCATGTTTGATAAATTGCATGGAAAAGAGCTTTCATACAACAATCTTTTAGATGTTGATGCAGCCGTGCAACTAATGGCGGATTTCAAAAATGATAATCCAACCTTTGCTATTCTTAAACACAATAATGCTTGTGGATTAGCAACACGTAGCACTATTGCTGAAGCATACAAAGATGCATTAGCAGGTGACCCTGTTTCTGCATTTGGTGGAATTCTAATTTCAAATACAGCTATTGACGTAGCAACAGCGAATCAAATTCACGAATTATTTTGTGAGGTTGTTATTGCGCCTGCTTATGATGCTGAAGCACTTGAGATTTTAAAAGGAAAGAAAAATCGTGTCATCTTAATTCAAAAAGATGTTGAATTGCCAACAAAACAATTCAGAACTATTTTAAATGGTGTTTTAGAACAAGACAAAGACACAATTACAGATAAAAAAGAAAACTTTGAAACACGAACAAATGCTACACCTACTGCACTAGAGCTAGTAGATTTAGAATTTGCGAATAAATTGGTAAAGCACACCAAATCAAACACAATTGTATTAGCTAAAAATGGACAATTATTGGCTAGTGGAACAGGACAAACATCACGTGTAGATGCATTGCGTCAAGCAATTCATAAAGCACAGTCATTTAATTTTGATTTAAATGGAGCTGTAATGGCGTCTGATGCATTCTTTCCTTTTCCTGATTGCGTAGAGATTGCTCACAACGCTGGAATCACTGCTGTGGTTCAGCCTGGGGGATCAATCAAAGACAAACTATCTATTGAATTTTGTGATGGTGCAGGCATGAGTATGGTATTTACCGGTAACAGACACTTTAAACATTAACAAACAAAATCCTTTGATAAACAGACGATTCAGTAACTTTTTTTCGAAAACACAGTACAACAAAGGATTAAACCACGAATAACAGAAATAATATTGTCGAATGGGACTATTTGATTTTTTTACACGCGAAATTGCGATTGATTTAGGGACGGCCAATACATTGATCATTATGAATGACAAAGTAGTGGTTGATGAACCCTCGATCGTTGCAAAAGATATTCAATCAGGGGCAATTGTTGCCATTGGTAAAACCGCGCAACAAATGCACGGTAAAACGCATAAATTAATCGAAACTATTAGGCCCCTGAAAGATGGTGTAATTGCTGACTTCGAATCGGCAGAGCAAATGATTCGTGGAATGATCAAAATGATTCATACTGGAAATCGACTCATTACACCTTCACTTAGAATGGTAATTTGTATTCCTTCTGGTATTACTGAAGTAGAAAAACGTGCGGTAAGAGATAGTGCTGAACATGCGGGAGCGAAAGAGGTGTTTTTAATTCACGAACCAATGGCTGCGGCTATCGGTATTGGAATTGATGTGGAAGAACCTATGGGAAATATGATTATTGACATAGGTGGTGGTACTTCTGAAATTGCTGTAATCGCTTTGGGTGGTATTGTTTGTGACAAATCTATCCGTGTTGCTGGAGATGATTTTACAACTGACATTGAAGAGTATATGCGTCGTCAACACAATATTTTGGTTGGAGAACGCACAGCTGAGCAAATTAAAATTGAAGTAGGTTCTGCTTTAACAGATTTGGGCGATAAAGCTCCACCTCCATTCGCGGTGCGTGGTCGAGATTTAATGACAGGTATTCCTAAAGAAATTTCAATCACCTATTCAGAAGTTGCTCATGCATTAGATAAGAGCATTTCAAAAATTGAAGAGGCTATATTAACTGCCCTAGAGATGACTCCGCCAGAACTTTCAGCAGATATTTATAAAACTGGAATTTATTTAGCGGGTGGTGGATCAATGTTAAGAGGTTTAGACAGTCGTGTTTCTGAAAAAACAAAATTGCCTATTCACATTGCAGAGGATCCACTTAGAGCAGTCGCCAGAGGAACAAGTATTGCTTTAAAGAATATTGGGCGTTTCCAATTCTTAATGCGATAAATCGCACTTTGAGAACCTCAGTGCTCTCAGAAATAATTATAATTTTCCTCTAAGTAGAGGGGCCGTGGAATTTTCCAATATATCGAAGGATAAATACTCGGTTGAATGTTAAAACCAAATGCGAAACTTAATTCAATTCTTAAAGAAGTTTAGAGATTTTTTGATCTTTTTCATTCTGCAAGTTTTCGTGTTGACTCTTTTTTTTAACAGCAAAAACTATCACCGCTCAAAAATGACAAACACCTCATCTAACTTAATTGGATGGTTTGTTGAAAAAAAGCATAATATCAATAAGCATTTTAGTCTTTCTGAAGCCAATGAAAAATTATTAGAAGACAATGCCAAATTAAGAGCACAGCTTCCAGAAAGTTTTTATCAATTGCAAGGAGACATATATTACGTAAACGATACGCTAAGAAAAGAGCAATTTCAATATATACCTGCTACAGTTGTAAATTCCTCAAGCACAAAACGGAATAACTACTTCACTTTAAATAAAGGTACCGCACAAGGTGTTGAAATTGGAATGGGTGTAATTGCAGATGATGGTGTAATTGGCATTGTTGCAGATGTATCCAATCATTATGCTATCGTCATGACTGTTTTAACAGAAAAATCTAGCACAAACGTCAAATTATTAAAGAACAATGAATATTGGTTTTTGTCTTGGAATGGTTTGGATAATCGCTTTGCTCAAATTAATGATGTAAAACGTGACATTCCTATTGAAATAGGAGATCATGTTGTGACACGTGGTGGTGGTACACAATTTCCAGAAGGAATTGCAGTTGGAACAATAGACGAAATTATTCCAAATGATGGAGAGCAAACCATTGGTTTGAATATCAAATTAGATGTAAATTATAATGCTGTTTACCATGTTTATGTTGTAAAAAACATGATGAAAGATGAACAGTTAAATCTTGAAAGACGCTTCACAGGAGATGAATAATGCATGGGTTAAATATGGATCATACTTTATCTTGATTGTTCTCATTCAAGGTTTAGTTGTCAATAATATTGAAATGAGCATGTATGTCAATCCCATGATCTACCCGGTCATGATTATGATGCTGCCTTTTGAGTTCAATATTTTGCTAACAATGTTGGTGGCTTTTGTTTTAGGAATTTCTGTAGATGCCTTTAGCAATACTTTTGGATTAAATGCCTCTGCTGCAATGGTAATTGGCTACCTACGACCTACCATTTTAAATATTATTAAACCACGAGATGGTTACGACCCCAATTTACTCCCATCCATACAAGACATGGGAAAACTTTGGTTCTTAACTTATGCCTCTGTTTTACTCTTTATCCATCATATTTGGTTTTTCATTATTGAAATTCTTCGTTTTGATCAAATCGGACATATATTATTAAAAACAATATTCAGTTTAGTCTTTTCATTGTTCTTTATTATAATATTCCAGTATATTTTCTACAAGCCTTCTAAGAAATGAGAAATATCGATAATCGGAAATATATAATCGCACTCATTTTTGTGCTCATTCCGCTTACGTTTGTTGTTCGGCTTTTTTACATGCAAGTGGTGGATGACAAATGGAAGGATAGGGCCGCAACAATTTCAGAAAACAAAATATTAACCTACCCTGCTCGTGGAATTGTATACGACAGAAATGGTGAAAAAATAATTTCCAATGAGGTTTATTATGACATTCATGTCATCCCTCGTCAAGCAAAAAACACTGACAGTGTAGCATTTATCAAATTGCTAGGAATCTCAATGGAAGAATATTCGAAAAAAATGGCAAAAGCATGGGCCTATTCTTCGAAAAAACCTTCCGAAATAGTCCGTCAAATTCCGCCAAATGAATTTGCTCAAATTGCTCCAGAGCTTTATAAATATCCGGGCTTTTTTGAAGTTGCTCGAACCTTGAGAGTATATCCTAAAAAAATTGCTGCACATGTATTAGGATACATGAATGAGGCTAGTCCTCGTGACATTGAAAAAGATCCTTACTATAAACCTGGAGATTATATTGGCCGAACAGGAATTGAGCGCATGTATGAAAAACAACTGCGCGGACAAAGGGGTGTAAAATATTATTTGCAAGATGCTATTGGAATGGCAACGGGCGAATATGAAAATGGTGATTACGATACCTTGGCAAAACAAGGTAAAAACATTACCCTTTCTATTGATTGGGAGCTGCAGGAATATGGTGAGCGATTAATGCAAAACAAACTAGGAAGTATTGTGGCAATTGAACCTTCAAGTGGTGAAATATTAGCCATGGTTTCTGCTCCGTCTTATGATCCAAACCTACTAGTTGGTAGACATTTGGGTGCTAATTATGGTAAATTACAAGAGGACACTTTATTACCTTTGCAAAACCGATCGATTAACTCGGCCTACATGCCAGGTTCAATCTTTAAAACAGTAATGGCTTTGATTGGAATGCAAGAAGGTGTCATTACTGCAAACTCTAGTTTCCCGTGCAATAAAGCCTTGTTGGGCTGTCATAATCACCCAACTGCTCAAGGTGTTTCTGACGGTGTGAAAATGTCTTGTAACCCCTACTTTGTTCAGCTTACTCGGCGCATTATTCAGCAAGGCAAAGACCCTAGTATTTTTAAAGATGCCGCAATTGGATTAGACATTTGGGCGGAATATGTGCGTAGTTTTGGCATTGGTGTAGATTTGAAAACTGATTTCCCCACTAATGTTCATGGTAATGTTCCTGATACTGATTATTATAATGAACGACTAAATTTTAGATGGGCATTTAGTACTATTCAATCCATTGCAATTGGACAAGGTGAGGTATTAATTACTCCTATGGAAATGGCCAATTTAGCTGCAATAATTGCCAATAGAGGTCATTTTTACTATCCGCATTTTGTTAAATCAATCGACGGGGCTGATATACCAGACATTTACTTATCACCCAACCAAACCATGGTTGATTCTCAATATTTTGAACCTGTTATTGATGGAATGTGGCGTGTGGTGCATGAAAGTGGTGGTACTGCTCGCCGTGCAAGAATTGACAGCATTGCGGTATGTGGAAAAACGGGGACGGTTGAAAATTTCAAAAAAATTAGTGGCAAGGTTTATCAATTGACAGATCATTCCAACTTTATGGCTTTTGCACCGAGAGAAAATCCACAAATCGCTATCTCTGTTTTTATTGAAAATACTGGGTTTGGAGGAACATGGTCTGCACCAGTTGCAAGTTTAATGATTGAAAAATACATCAATCGAACCATTAAGGATACAGTAAAAGAAAACCGAATTATAAATGCCAACTTAATTCCTGATGTAAATGACATAATTCGAGAATGAGGTCGCAGGAAAATAAAATATTTGCCAATATTGATTGGGCGCTTTTGGGTATTTATTTGGTGCTTGTTTTATTAGGTATCAGTAATATATACTCCTCTGTTTATAATCCTGAAAAACCAGGTTTGTTTGACTTGAGTACAGAACATGGCAAACAAATTATGTGGTTAGGAGTAGCCTTATTTTTAGGCATAATTGTTTTCTTTTTAGAGTCTAATTTTATTCGAAAATATGCCTATTGGTTTTATGGTTTTACCATGTTATTACTGGTTGGTGTACTCTTTACAACACCTATTAACGGAGCACGTTCGTGGTTTGGTTTTGGGGGCGTAGGTATTCAACCTTCTGAATTTGCAAAAATAGGTGTAGCACTTGCATTGGCCCGTTTTATTGATCAAAACAGCAGCTCTAAAGAGCGGACAAAAATGGGTAAAAATACTGGAATTGCATCCCTTTGGGGAATCATTCCTTTCATTTCAAAAAACAAGTCAACAGCCCTTATTTTAGGAATTCCGTGTGCGCTTGTTTTATTACAACCTGATGCTGGAACATTTATCGTTTTCACGTCTTTTTTATTGGTGCTCTATCGCGAGGGATACGCTGGAAACATTTTACTCTTTTTAGTTATTGCAGTAATTATTGCTGTTGTAACATTACTTGTGGCAGACTCCAATTTTATGTTGCCATTTACCAAAATGCAACTTTCTGGTAAAACTGGTATTATCATTACCTTAATAGTCATTACAGGTGCATTTGCTTTTGCAGTACGTTCATTTGTCATGCGTCGAAATCGCAAAGGAATTTATCGCTCATTATTTGGGAGTTTTATCGTTGCTGTTTTATTTGTAAACTTTGTAGAATTGGGTTATACCAATATACTACAGTCGCATCAAAAAGAGCGAATTGATTTGCTATTGGGTAAGATTGATGATCCCGACGGAAAAGGATACAATATTAATCGTGCAAAGGCCGCCATTGGTTCAGGCGGATTCATTGGAAAAGGATATAAATCAGCAACATTAGCCAATGCCAGCCAACGCCACGTGCCCATGCAAAGTACCGATTTTATTTTCTGTACTTGGTCAGAAGAACGCGGATTTTTAGGTTCTTTTTTATTGGTTGGACTTTACACCTTTTTACTGTTAAAAATGGTGGTTATTGCAGAGCGGCAACGCTCGGTCTTTACCCGAGTTTACGCCTATTGTGTTGCCAGTATTTTCTTTTATCATTTTATGATTAATGTGGGTATGGCTATTGGCTTAGCCCCTGTAATTGGAATTCCCCTTCCCTTTTTTAGTTACGGCGGTTCTTCCATGATGTCATTCTCCGTTTTGATTTTTATTTTGCTTAAATTGGACTCCGAACGTAAAATTGTATTGCAATAGTTATGCTAAAAACCTTCTCACCTGGAATGCAGGTTATCATGTTTATATTGCTGGTTTTTTTCAGTGTCACATTTGGTGATCTTATCTTTCGTCTTGTGCTAGGTATTGTTGTAGATGCAGACACATTTGCAAGTGCCAACCTTGATGATGCCCGAATAACAATTGCTTATATGTTGTTCAGTCAAGTTTTTTCATTTCTTGTTGCTTTCATGTTCTATTTACGCTTAAGTGGTGAACGTTTTTCTGATATGGTAAATATGAAAACCATTCAGTTAAAACAATTACTCATAACCTTAGGAATTTTATTGGCTTGCTTTATTGCTTTGCCGTTATTTGAACTCATTAATGAACCTTTGCGCCAAATGTTACCGCCCGGCATTGTAGAAAGGGAAATTCTCATGAATGAGCGTAATACAGAGCTCTTTGTTCAATCAGATCCAATACAATTTGTCTTTTCTTTAATTGTTGTTGCTTTGCTGCCTGCCATTTTTGAAGAACTTGTTTTTAGAGGGTTTTTAATTAAAAAAATGTTGCAGTCTGGCATGTCAGATATAGGAGCTATTTTAATGAGTGGAGCCATTTTTGCACTCATACATATGCAACCATTAAAGTTCTTATCCATGTTTGCATTAGGTGTAGCATTAGGTTTTGTTTATGTCAAGTTTCGAAACTTGAAATATTCAATGATCATGCATTTTCTTTTCAATGGTACACAATTAACCATGGCTTTTTTAGCAGGTTCAGGATTACCTAGTATTGATCTTTAAATCATTGCAAATGCGCAGCTTTTTTTCCATCATCCTTCTATCACTATTCATTTCCTGTTCAAGTTCGGCAGAAGAAGACAAAAGCGTCTCTAGCACTAATGAAGCTCTCTTAGCATTAGACACTGCGAATTATAATGTTGGTTTTTTAATCATGGACGGTGTATTCAATTCTGAGTTAACTGCCCCTTACGATATTTTTCATCATACCATTTTTAGAGATGATATAAAACCAATGAATGTTTTTACAGTTGCCAATAGCAAAGAACCTGTTACAAGTTTTGAAGGGCTTAAAATACTCCCTGACTTTGATTATTTAACAGATGATTTGCCAAAGATTGACATACTCGTTGTACCCAGCGCCGAGCATCATTTAGACAGTGATTTAGAAGATACAGCAATGCTTAATTTTGTGAAAACTACCGCCAAAACCGCAATGTATGTTACCTCACATTGTGACGGCGCATTTGTTTTAGCCAAAGCAGGGTTGTTAGATAATGTTATTTGTACCACCTTTCCTGGAGATGTACAGGCCATGCGCGACATGTTTCCGCATCTTGATGTAAGAGATAGCACTTTATTTGTGCATGACGGAAAATTCATAACCTCAGCTGGAGGTGCTAAAAGCTTTGAAGCTGCTCTTTACCTGTGCGAATTAATGTACGGTAAACAAAATGCAAACGACATTGCTGAAGGAATGGTGATTGATTGGGATTTAGATAGCGTGCCGCATACAATAATTCGACACTAGCGAAATAGACGAAATATTGGTTATTGCGCACTGCAAAAGCCAACCACCTTGGTTTGACAATCGTTTAAGTTTAAACAACCCCTAACCATATGAATCCTTTTCGCAACCTCCTTATTCTACTTCTCTGTTTTTCGCAACCAAGTTTTTCGCAAATTGGTGTCAATATAGGCTTGCCTGAACGCGGTGGAACTTATATTGATTTAGTAAAAGAGAATTATCGGTGGAACAATCTAGCAACCTCCACACCACTAAATTCAGACGAAATTGATGCAAGCGGTTGGCCAATAATTAATGCAGAGTACATAATTGATTTTAGGCCCGTTGCTGAATGGGGAGGGTTTATTGACGACCCAGAGGTATACCGATTAGATGTGAGCGGAACCTGGAAATGTTCATTCATAGGTCAGGCAGACCTTTCTGCGTGGGGCGGAACAATTGCTTCAATCAGCTATGATATGCCAAGTAATACTACAACGTTTGATTTTGTTGTATCTCCAGGAAGTGACGGGCTGTTTTTTATTCAATTTGATAATACACAGCGCACAGACACTGACCCTTTAAATACAGGTTTTACAAACTTTAAGATGCTACGCCCAGGCTATACAAATGATGACAACCTATTTCATACCGCGTTTTTAGATTTATTTAATGAACTTGATTTTAGTGCTATTCGTTATATGGTTTATACTAATACCAACGGTAGTGATCCTATTTATCCGATCGAAAAAAATTGGGCCGATCGAAAATTGCCAACAGACGCCGCACAAACTAAAATGAATGCGTTAAATAAAAAAGACGGTGCATGTTGGGAACATGTTGTTGATATCGCTAACCGAACAGAAACAGATGCATGGATTAATGTTCCAATTTCTGCAAGCACAGATTATATTCATGAATTAGCCGAGTTTTTTAAAGCAAACCTATCACCTGATTTAACGCTTTATGTTGAAAGCAGCAATGAAGTTTGGAATATTGCCCCAGGTTTTGAACAAAGTGTCTATAATGAAAACGAAGCTGCAGCCCTTGGCATTAGTCCAATTGAAAATCATGCAAGACGCACCGTTGAAATTGCTCAAATTTTTGAAACCGTTTTTGGAATTGGTAGTTTAAACAACCGTGTGCAAGTCATCCTGTGCAGCCATAAACCAATGCTACAATGGTGGGTTGAACCCATGTTGGAATATATTGAATCAAACTTTGGTGCACCCTCTAATTTTATTGCTGCAATAAGTTGCCAAACCTATTTTTCTGGCGGGGAAGATGACGGGGAAAGTATTGCAGATATATTAACTGATTGCCACACCTCTATTACCAACCAAATTGATGATGTTGGCGTAGACCTTGCAGGAAGAAAACAATGGATTGAGCGTGCCAATGCTTGGGAACTAAGCGGTGGCTTTATGTCATACGAAGGTGGACCAGACCATGGAGGCGGTGGAATTGTAAATATTGAAAATCGAATTTTAGCTGAGCGCACCATGGGCATGTGCGAAGAAATGCGCTATAATTTAGAAGAGGGCTTCCTAGAAATAGGAGGAAAATTAGCTATGCAGTTTACACTAACCAGTAGTTATAACCGCTATGGTTGTTGGGGACTAACAGATGATGTTAATATACCTGATCGCAATTATAAATTTCAATGTATGAAAGATTTGCTTGCGACAGAACCTTTGCAAATTGCTGAAGAGATAATAGATGAAGGTGTTCTGGTATATCCGAACCCTTCGCAAGGTGCACTTCTTTTTTCATTCAATTTACTTGAAAACAATAACCTTAGCATTTCAATTTTTGACCCCACAGGTAGGTTAATCAAAACAATTGCGCAAGTAGATCAAACCAAAGGAAAACACACTGTTGAATTTAATAGTGAGGAATTAATGAATGGGCTTTATTATTTTACATTTCAAGCAGGGGTTCAAACTGCGCACGGCTCTTTTGTTCTCAACTAACACTCATTAATTACTAATGTCTATTGTCGCAACTTATACGAATTGGGAGTTCTTCTTCGTCTACAAAATAAATCCGCTTGCACCCAAACCAAGGTTCAACAACATTATAAATAATTGATGACTTGTTTTTAAACAACTTTCCCGTCCATTGATATTGGTAAGCACTTTTATCTTCACTAAAGCTTGTTGCTAAAGGTGTCAAATCATGGTCGCCCTCCACCAAAAAAAGTTTATTGTAAACCAATTGGTTGGTTAATGAATCTACAACGATTAAATGTCTAATTTCTGCATTGTTTTTATTAGCATAGTTCATCATATAATAAGTTAAACTGCCCAAATTATATTCATATATATCTTGTACTTGGAATCCATCCAAATCACTGGGTAAATTCTTTACTTTATGGAATAGCGGAAAATTTTCAGTCACCATCTTTTTCCATATAATAGGTTCTAATTCCCCTGTTTGAAAAGGACAACTCTGACCAATTGCTACAAAATTATTACCATAATCAAACACCTCTTCCATTGATAATTGGTTCTCTTTAATTTTTAATCCTATGTAATAATCGTAATCTGGAATAGGTAATTGTGGCTCATAAGGAGTGAGGTGTGCAACAAGTGCTAAGTCGCTTACTTTTAACGTATAAATTGTATCCTTAATCAAGTGATATAAAAAGAGTTTATCTGATTCTTTAATATTTAATCGAGACAAAAAACGCTTTCTATTAGCTGAATCCAACTCATGCAAATTATCATCAACAACATCTAAATCAAGATTTCCTAAATGCTCATTTGCAATCACAAGTGAATCTGGATGCTCACTAAAAGGAAAGCCATCTGTCAATGACACAAATCCAAATTCATTCCCATTATTTGAAGCGTAAGTTGTCAACCGGTAGATATCCAAGTTTTGCGAATAACCAACCAACGAATGAATAATAAGTATCAGTTTTATAAAAGTATACAGTCCTTTTTTCATCATAAAATATAAACACTAAATTAAGCATAGCTGCCCAATACATATGCACATAAATCCATTAAAAGAGCACTAGATTATTAAGGTTATAGATGAAACTATTATTCGATTAGAGACTGATATTAAACGAATTAACACAGTTTTAAAACAGGTAATTATACCTAGAACATTCCCTTTTACATTTCTTACATTTGAGATTTACCCAAATTTATTAAAACCTAACTTTTATGGACGGAACCCTTTTCCAGTTGATCGACGACGTTACGCCGAAAAACTTAAAACAGGCCATGCAACAGGCAATTGAAATTGAAATTGCCACTATCCCTGTTTACCTTTACACCTATTATTCTATTAATAGGACACCGAATCAAGATGATTTGGCAACCCAAATTTTAAAGGACTTTAAATTAACACAAAGCAGTGTTGAAGATCCAATTCCTGACAATATATTAACCGAAATGGCCAATGAATTGGCTTTAGAAATTG